>JAKAQV010000004.1 GCA_021819565.1 bacterium
TTGATTACCCCGATTTTTAACGAACCCAACTCTCCCAGCGCTTTCCCTGGAGATATGCCGCCAGGCTTTGGCGCTCCAGCGTCCCTGGAGGCGGGCGCTCCCAGTCCATTTCAGAGTTCTCCGGATTCGCAAGAGTTGTTGAACCGATTTGCTAAACCCGAGGCTTCGGCTCCAGATAAGAATCAGACGAAAAAATCGTCCCCCAAAAAGCGTTCAAAAATTCTTCCGGTTTTAGGTCTTGGCGCCGTTGCCTTGGCGGCGGTTTCGTTTTTCCTGTTCTTTAGAAATCCCAAGGATATCAGCAGTATGCTCAGTCCCGGCTCAAACCAACGGCCGTTGGGAATGGACCAATCTCCACAAACTCCCGTCGCAAACTCGCAGTCAGCGCCAAGTTTGCCAATGTCTTCGGCTCCCTCTGCGGCAACGCCTCCTTCCGTTTCTCAAAATCCTTCTCCAGTTTCTCAAGAATCGGCCAATGCGGCTTCCCAGTCGCCGACTCCAGAAGCGCCCAGTTCTCCATTGCCTCAAAGCTCGGAAAATCCCGCCGTCAAAACGGTTAAAACCCCTTCAGAGAAAGCGATTGATTTTGTCAAACAATATCCGCTGGAGGGCTCCGCCGCAAACGTGGGAAGTTGGCTTGATTATGCTTTTGGAGCGGACGCGGATGCTAAGCAAGAATGGAGCGCGGGTAAATTATCCCAAGGAATTTACCTCGTTCGCTACCGCGTGACCTTTGGAAACTCTTCCAAGCGCAAGGCGATTGTCTATTTGTTTCAGTCCGATCCATCCGGTGAAATGGTTCTGGGCGATAACGCCGCGGCTCGTAATCTCCTCTCGGGTCGGATTCCCAAGATTCGCCGGTAAAATATTTCGCAAATTATGCTAATTTGGACCTGTGAGACATTTCATTCATTTAGGCATACTTGACTGGGCGATTTTAGTCGCCTATGTCGCGATCATCTCCGGCATCGGTTTTTGGGCGGCGCGGCGCGTTAAAAAAAATACGGATGATTATTTTTTGGCGGGACGCTCGATTCCTTCCTTCGTGACCTGGGCCAGCTTCGTGGCCACCTGCCTTAGCGCGGTCACTTTTATCGGAGTTCCGGCGGAGGGCTATTCCTCTGATTTCAGATATTTGTTAAGTAGTCCCGGGGATATCGCCGCTACTTTTTTCATCGCCTACGCTTTTTTGCCGCATTTTCAAAAATTACGGGTGACTTCCATTTATGAGGCGATAGGCCTGCGTTTTGGATCTTCCGTCCGAACTCTATCCTCGGCTTATTTTCTAATCACGCGCCTTCTTGCATCGACCGTTCGCGTGGTCGCGGTGGCGAAGGTTCTTGAGGTGGTCAGCGGCGGGGGGCTTTCTTATTTAAATAGCGTTTTGATCATTGTCGGCTTTATTTTAGTCTATGCGACCTTTGGGGGCGGGCGCGCGGTCGCCTGGACCGACACCATCCAATTTTTTCTTTTAATTGGAGGAGCCGTGGCGGCTTTGTTTTATCTTCTGACCCATATTCCGGGCGGCGTTTTAACCGTCATCGCCTTGGGCCGACACGCGGTTAAACCGGACGGAACGGTCTATAATAAATTTAATTTTTTGAATTTGTTAAGTCCGCCCAATCTTGGGATTCTCGCTTTGATGATGATTTGGGGGTTTTTTAATTCCTCGGCCGCATACGGCACCGATCAGGACATGGTCCAACGGCTCTTGGCCTGCCGCGATGAGAAAGGGGCGCGCTTGAGCCTGATGATGTGGGGGCTTTCTAACGTTCCCATCGTCTTTGTGTTTTTAAGCATCGGAGCTTCTCTTTATGCCTATGCCCATTTTCACCCGGAATTAATATCCGGGATGCACGACCCCGACCATATTTTCCCGCGTTTTATCTTGACGGTGGTCCCTAGCGGTTTAAGGGGTCTTTTGCTGGCCGCTGTTTTTTCCGCCGCGATGGGAAGCGCCGATTCCGCCATGGCGTCTTTAGCGACTTCGTTTATCGTTGATTTCTATGTGCCCTTTATTAATCCGAAGTCATCTCAAGAAAATAGGCTCAAGGCTTCCAAAATTTCATTTCTCGCTTTTGGTGTTTTCTTTATCGTTTTCGCCCTGATTTTAAGGCATTTAGACAATCTTTTGTGGCTGGCCTTTCGTATTACCGCCTTTACCTATGGGCCGCTCTTGGGAATTTTTATAGTGGCGATACTGACTGGTTGGAAGCTCAAAGGCAGAAACCTCAGCATTTTGGCGGTTTCAACGAGTTTCTTGACCGCTGTCATGGCCGCTACCGCATGGATTGAGACTCTACATGGGGCGCGAGGATTTTGGAAAAATCTACATGAGACTTATTGGCCGCTTTATGTCGTTTTTGGCGCGATACTCGTCGTTTTCGGCTCGTATTTGTCACAAGAAAAAAGCGCTTAGTTCTCAACCGAAGACAGGACTCGGACCGGTAAAACCATGGAGTTAAGCCCTAAAAACTGAAGGCGTTTTTGCATTTGATAGGCCGTTTCATTGTGAAGCACCCGGTGAAACCAATTTTCATGTTGGAAGATGAGCTTTCCGGCAAAAACAATGGCGCGCGGGTATTCTTTGGATAAATTGACGCATAGCTTCTCGGCTTCGGTGACGACTTCGGTTCCTATCCCAACGCGGAAATCGCTGGCAAACCCGAAACTATGCGCGAGAGCGACATAACGCTTAAGCGACTCTTCGGTCTCTTTCTGAACATCTTCGACCGCTTGAACGCCCTTAAAAGACGCGCTGTCGACCACCCCGATGGAAATAAAGATGAAATTTTTGAAATAGTTGGGAAAGAGTTTTTGAATGGAAAGAATGCAGTGGACGCCAAGCCCGCTGTATCCGCCCACGAGAATGACGGCGGTTGGAGCTTTAGGGTCCAAGGCGGGGAAATCGGTTTTTTCTGTTTGCGGGATATTCATCAAAATTGAATCAAGACGTTTAAAATCTTTC
Source organism: bacterium (assembly GCA_021819565.1). GTDB lineage: Bacteria > Elusimicrobiota > Elusimicrobia > UBA1565 > UBA9628 > JAKAQV01. Next base: position 2,969 of record JAKAQV010000004.1, read on the forward strand.
TGAAGAGAAACGTAATGGCTTTTGATGAGAAAACAGAGTCCAATCAGTGCGGCGGTCGTTGCCAAGGTGACCCATCCGCCCTGAGTGAATTTTTCAATCGTATTGAGAGCTAGAATCGAAAAACAGAGACAAAAGCCGATGATATGAACGCTGATTTTTTTGTACCAATCAGGGCGGCTTTTCCGGGAATGAATCCAGAACCGGATCATGGAGGCTTCGGTCAAGCAGAAGGTGATAAACACGTTGATGGCGTACATCAAAACCAGGGTTTCGGTGTTTCCGCGCGCGTAGAGTAGCATCAGCGCCGAGGCTCCGGAAATAAGCAGAATCCCGTCTTGAGTGGTCAAGCGGTCCGACAAGGTTGAAAATCGGTGAGGGAGCCAGGAATCATGGGCCATATTGGCCATGACCCTGGGGCCGTCAATAAACCCTGTTTGAGCGGCGACATAGAGAAGGGCTGCTTCCGAAAATAAGGTGGGAATGACAAACCATTTTCCCAGAGTGGGAGACAGGCCCAACAATTGAACGAATCGGGTCGATAAAACGGCGTTCATCGTCTGTCCGGGAACGGGTTCCACATGGACCAGCAAGTAGGCAAGAAGGATTCCGCCGGCGGTCACGGCTAAAGAGACGGCCATGTAGGTCATTGTCTTTTTTCCCGTTTCTACCTTCGGTTCCCGCATGATGGCTAGACCATTTGAGACCGCCTCAAGACCGGTATAGGTCCCGGCGCCCATGGAGTACGAATGGAGAAAAAGAGCCGCCATTCCCATGAGCCCGATGGTCGCCATTCCGCCGCTAAATCCAGCGTGGACTTGATGGGCGACGATGGGAAAAGATCCGAGTTTAAGCCCAATCGTCCCAAATATGAGTATGAGGTGAGTTAGAATAAAAAAGAGAAATACCGGCATCATCGCCTCGACGGATTCCTTGACCCCTCTGAGATTGAGTCCCGCTAGAAAGCCGATAATGCAAAACTCAAGGGGGAATTTCCACATTTGATAGGAATAAGGCAAAAAGCTAAAGAAGGCATCAGTCCCCGCGGCAATCGAGGTGGTGATAGTGAGGACATAGTCGATTAAAAGGGCCGATCCGGAAATAACGCCGAAAGAAGGTCCCAAGAGTTTGGTCGCGACCACATAGCCGCCCCCTCCAAAGGGAAAATGTTCGATGACCCGAGAATAAGCGTAGGAAATAATAAAAATACTAAGGGCTACGGCCAAGGCTACCAAGATCAACAGGTAGTGATTGGATCCGAGAACTCTAAAAGACTCATCAGGACCGTAACAGGAAGAGGACAAGCCGTCAGCGCCTAGCCCTATCCAGGCCAGAAAAGCGACCAGAGAAATGCGGTGAAAGACTTGCGGATCCCGTACGTCTTGAGGCTTTCCAAAGACTAGGCGTTTAATTTTTTGAAACATCGAAACTCTCTAGAAGCGGGCTATTGAAAGCGCGCTTTTGGAAAGTTCCAAGTTCATTATATCATTTGAAGAGAAGATATGAATTTAAGCAAGCTCTGCTCATAGCGTTTTTTCTTGAGCGGGCTCAATGAACGAAAAATATCTTTTCTTTTGCTTAAGAGGGCCTGGGCGATGTCTCTGAGCTGTTCTGTCGAAAGAATTGCCGCCGGATCGAGATGTTCCGCCTCTCCTTGAGCTTTTCTCCAAGAGCGCATTTTCTCAAAGAGATTGATCTCTTCTGGTGGCGTGCGCCGTGTGTGGGATTTTTCGGTGGAACAGAAGAGTTCTTCGGGCGATTTCTCTCCGCGCACGACACAATCGATAATATGACGGCCGAAGGCCTGAATTAGGTAGGGCGTCATGCCTTTGATCTGGGAAAGTTGGGCGACCTCTGTTGGCCGCGCTTTGGCGAGTTCGAGTAGAAGCTCGTCATTCATAATTCGAAAACGAGCCTTGTTTCGCGTTCGGGCGATTTCCTCTCGACAGAGATAAAGCTCTTTAAGAATCCCGCGGTTTTCCGGGCTCAGCTCGCGATTTCCCTTGATTTTGCGGTATCCCTCGGCGTCAAAAGGCCTGGTTTGGGATTGAAGAACGCATAGATGTTCGGCCGCTTCCTTGGCGTCCTCCAATCGTCCGCGTTCAGACAGAGATTTTTTTTGAATATTCGATAGGGCAATCAAGAAATGCGTGTCCAATTGGGCATAGCGCAATTGTTCGTCGCTCAAGGGCCTTTTTCCCCAATCCGCGCGCTGGTGTTTTTTGCATAGTTCAATCTGGAAGTGTTTTGAAATCGCCGCTTTGAGCCCTAACTCTTTTTCTCCGAGAAATCTTGCCGCGATCATTGTGTCGAAGAGATTTGTAAATTTAAACTGGTAATCGCGCTTAAGGCACACGACGTCATATTCCCCGGCATGGAAGATTTTTTCGGCGGCGGGGTTTTCAAAGATTTTGCCCAGGCAAGACATATCCTGAATTGCCAAGGGATCGATAATATAATCCTTTGTGAGAGATGAAATTTGAATCAGGCAAACCCGTTCTCGATAAGCGTAAAAGCTATCTGATTCGATGTCCACCGCCAATTGGGGGGCATTTTCTATTTCTTGGATGACTTCTCTGAGTTCTGCTTCGGAGGTGACGACCCACGGGGGCGGAATTTCAATCTCTCCCATTTAGATTGGGGCGGGAACCTTCTCAAAAGTAGAAGAATAAAATTTTTCCACGTATTCTTTGACCATTCTCTGGGCGGAAAAGCGCGGGGCGGAGGTGCGGATGGCCTCTTTCATCACCTTAACCCACCCATGCGGGATGGTGTCGGCGCTGAAATCGTAGAAGAGCGGAATAATTTGAGATTCAAGAGCATGATAGATTTTAGCGGATTCTTCCGCGTTTCTATCCGATGATTCTTTGCCAATTCCCTCGATTCCCCATCCATTGGTTCCGGTAAATCCTTCTTCCCACCAACCATCCAGGATGCTGAAATTCGGGACCCCGTTTGAGGCCGCTTTCTGCCCGCTGGTTCCGCAGGCTTCTAGGGGCGGAACGGGATTGTTGAGCCACAGATCGCAACCCTGCACTAAATAGCGGGCCAGCTGCATATCATAGTCTTCGACAAAGGAGATATGTCCGGCTAACGCGGGATCCTTGGCTATGCGGAATATTTGTTGGATGAGGGCTTTTCCGTTATCATCCGCGGGATGGGCTTTTCCCGCGAAGATAAATTGCACTGGGCGGGCGGAATCGAGGATGATTTTCTTAAGGCGTTCAAGGTCGTGGAAAATAAGGTTCGCTCTTTTATAGGTCGCAAACCTTCGCGCAAAGCCGATGGTCAATATCTCCCGGTCTAAGAGCGCGCCTTGCGCCAAAATTTGGCCCGATTCCGCTCCTTCTTGCCAGCGGGATTTAAGCCGGTGTCCGAGAATGCTCAGGAGTCTCCCCTTGGCTTTGACATGGGCATGCCATATTTCATGATCCGGAATATTTTCGATACCTTCCCAAAAGCCGGGGTTGTCTTGGGCCTTGACCCAATGAATGCCGAGACGCTTGTTAAAGAGTTCCTGAAGATCGGATTGAACCCAAAACCCGAGATGGACTCCATTGGTGATATATTCAATCGGAACTTCCTGAAGCGGCTTTTCCGGCCATAATTTATGCCACATCTCTCGGGAAACCTGACCGTGCCTTTTGCTGACTGCGTTCTTTTTCCCCGCCAGCTTTAAAGCCAAGGCGGTCATGTTCCAACCGGCTTCGTTGGGCGAATGGCCTAAATCCAAGAACTGTTCTTGAGATAGTTTTAATTCCTTGAGGTAGTCTTGAAAAAAAGGCATTAAAAGCTGAGCTTCAAAGACGTCATGGCCGGCGGGAACTGGGGTGTGGGTCGTAAAGAGAGTTTCTTTTGCGATTTCATTTTTTGCGTCTTCTAGAGACAAACCGGCGGCGATTTTTTCCCGCAAAAGCTCTACAAACAAGAAAGCCGCATGGCCTTCATTGGCATGAAAAAATGTCGCCGGAATTCCCAAAAACCGCAACAGCCTTAAGCCGGCAACTCCCAAGACAATTTCCTGCCGGAGGCGCATGCTGTGATCTCCGCCATAAAGTTGGGTCGTGATCTCACGATCCGAAGGGGAATTTCCTTCGACATTGGTGTCCATTAAATAGAGGGAAACTCGCCCGATATGAACGAGCCAGACAGCGATTTTAAGCTGCCAAGAGCCGAACGAAAAATCAAAAATAACGCGCTCCCCATTGGGGCGGCACAAGGGCAAAATCGGAGCATATTCCCAATTGAGATCGTGATAGATGTTTTGCTGCCATCCATCCGGGCCGAGTCTTTGGGTGACGTAGCCTTTGGGATACATGAAACCTACTCCCACCAATGGCAAATCGAGATCGGAGGATGATTTGAGGTGATCTCCGGCGAGGACTCCCAGGCCCCCGGAATAAAGGGGCAAGGAAGCGTGAAGACCAAATTCCGCCGAGAAATAAGCGACGGCCCTGTTCTTGGCGTCTTTGCCAAATCTTCGTTCAAACCATGTGTCCGAGCAACTGGTGTCATGGTCAAAAGCGTCCACGACCTGATCGTAATGGGCCAAGAAGCGCGGATCGTTGGCTAGTTTCTGAAGTCTCTCGGTTGAGCGATAGAGAAGAAGAACGGGATTATGGCTGGAAGATTCCCATAAAATGGGGTCGATGTCCCTGAAAAGAAAGCGCGCTTCGTGGTGCCAAGACCACCATAGATTATACGCGAGATCCTTGAGTCTTGAAAGTCGTTCTGGCAACGCTAATTCTTTATGATTTCCGGGATTCATTAGAGAACTATTCTACAAAAATTTTAATAGCGCAACAGTGTTTTCTCGATTAAGCCAAAAGCTTCCTGAATTTGGGGTTTTGTGATGATTAGCGGGGGGGCGAAACGGATGGTTTTTTCGTGGGTTTCTTTGGCGAGAATTCCATTTTGAGCTAGTGATTCGCAGACCGGGCGGGCCGGTATTTTGAGTTCAACTCCGATGAGAAGGCCTTTCCCCCGAACCTCCCGAATTAAATCTGATTTGAGAGTTTTTAGGAGAGTTTTAAAGTATTCTCCGCTTAAAGCCGCTTTCTGGGAGAGTTTTTCTCGAATGATGACCTGAAGGGCTGAGAGTCCAATGGCCGAGGCGAGAGGGTTTCCGCCAAAAGTGCTGCCGTGTTTTCCCGCGGTGAGTAAATCCAGCACTTCTTTTCGGGCGGCGACCGCGGAGATCGGGTAAAGGCCTCCGGAGAGGGCTTTGCCTAAAATAATCAGGTCCGGGCGAACACCCTCATGATCGCAACAGAAAAGTTTTCCCGTTCGGCCCAGGCCTGTCTGTATTTCATCGGCGCAAAGGAGGACATTGTTTCGGGCGCAGATTTCCCGGATTTTTTTGAGATAGCCTTGCGGCGGAATAAGCACGCCGGCTTCTCCTTGAATCGGTTCAAAAAGAAATCCGCAGGTGTTGGGAGTGATGGCGGATTCAAGAGCCTTTGTCGAACCGTATTCAATTTCTACAAATCCAGGGGTCTTGGGGCCAAAGCCCGAGTAGGAAACAGGGTCGGAGGAAAATCCCACAATCGTGGTCGTTCTCCCGTGAAAGTTGTTGCGGCAGACGATGATTTCCGCTTTTTCTTGGGCGATTCCTTTAATTTGATAGCCCCAAATGCGCATGGATTTGATGGCGGTCTCAACCGCTTCGGCGCCGGAGTTCATTAAAATCGCTTTATCTTGTTTGGTCAAACGGCATATTTCTTTGAGGAGCGGGCCCATCAATGTGTTGTGGAAGGCGCGAGAGGTCAGGGTTAAGCGAGATATCTGGGATTTTGCCGCGGCGACAATCGCGGGATGATTGTGTCCTTGGTTGAGCGCCGAATAGGCGGAGAGCATGTCGAAGTAGCGTTTTCCGGTGACATCCCAAACATAAGGCCCTTTGCCTTTTTTGAGAACGATGGGCAATGGGTGATAATTTGGCGCTCCATAACGGTGGTCAAGGGAGATAAAGCTTTTGCTGATTGGGTCCATTGATAAGGGGCTTATTGCCCGTTTCCTTGAGCTTGGGGTAGAATGTTTTGAATCTGCTGCATTTGGGCGTTGACTGAATTCATGATCGCTTTTTGGTCCACTTGAGGCGATTGACCGCCGAGAGAGTTGAATAAACTTGGCGGAAATCCCAAGGCTTGGGAGACATTGGAGGCGACGCCTTTGACGATATTGTTTTGGCTGAGCACTCCCATTCCGACGGACATCAGCTGCGGGGGAGCTTGGCGCACGGCGTCTTGGGCGAATTGGCGGATTTCCGGGTGCTTGGCATATTTTTTTACCAGTTTGCCGAAATTTGGGGAAGCGGACAAGCCCTTTAAAAAGGCGATGGGGTCGTGATTTTTCATGTAATCGTCGTTTAATTTTTTAAGATCCGGATAGCTCATCCAATCGCGTCCGTATTGCCGGATGACGGGGTAGCGTTGGGTATAAGCCATGGAGAGCGCTTGAACCTTTCCCTCGTTGGCGCGGCAAAGAGCGGTAAATTGCGCGGCTAAATTATCGGCCGCAGTCGGCTTCGGTTTTGAAGAGCTAAAAAGCCCTGGAATAACTCCTTTAATCATGTCTAGCCCGGTTTGGCCGGATTGAGAACCGGGAGAAGACGGTGTTGAAGAGGCATTTGTGCCGGTCTCTTGAGGCAAGGAAGTGACGTTAAATTCCGAGCTTGAGACATTAAGCGGGCGATTCTCTTGTTTTGAATAATAAAATATCGCCGCGCCCGCCCCCAAAAAAACAAATAGCGCCAGTAGCCCTAACAGTCCGCTGCTTTTTTTTGTCGGTTGATCTGCCATTGGATTTTACGCTCCATCATTTTCTTTTTCCGCGGAGATAATTCCTAGGTCTATTCCTTTGACCACCGCTTCCGTGCGGTTGGTTACGCCGAGCTTTTGGAACATATTGTTGAGATGATTTTTAATGGTTTTGACGCTCAGTTCAAGTTTGAGCGCGATTTCTTTGTTTGATTGTCCTCTGCCTAGCAGAGCGAGAATCTTGACTTCCATCCGGGTCAAGGCCACCAAGGGCGAATCGGCGGCGGTGTTGTTTGCTTTTCTCAGGCTGTCCATTAAGCGGCTCATGACCGGTTGTGGAATCATGACGTTTTTGTTGGCGAAAGCCTTGAGCGCGTTGACTAGCTCATAAGAAGGAAGCATTTTAGACAGGTATCCGTTGGCTCCGGCTTGAATGGCTTCCATCACGTGGGATTCGTCTTCAAAAGACGAGAGAATCAGGACATTGGTGCGGGGACATTCCTTATGAATCTGTCGCGCGGCTTGAATTCCGTCCATGTGAGGAAGTTTGATATCGAGTAGGATGACATTGGGTTTAAGGGTTTTGACCAGCCGGAGGGCTTCTTTGCCGTCGGCTGCCTCTCCGATGACCTCGATTGTTTTTTCATCGGCGAGCATGTCTTTAATCCCTTCCCGGAAAAGAGTCTGGTCGTCAGCAATGATCACTCGCACCTTCCCGTTATTTTTCGATGGGTGATTGGTTTTTTTTGAGGCCGCGGATTTTTTCTTCTTTGCGGATTTTTTGGTTGCCATAATAAATGATTTTAACATATTGAATTTAGTTCAAACTCAAAATAGTATAATGAAATTAGAGTTTGGATTATTCCAACTGATAGGAGGTGTCAAGATGAAACGGGTCATTCTTTTTATCGCCGTCAATTTGTTGGTCCTTTTGGTGATTTCTTCGGTCATTAGCCTTTTGGGGCTTAAGCCGTGGTTGGGGGCAAATGGAATTAACTATCAGTCTCTTTTGATCATGTGCGCTCTCTTTGGCTTTGGCGGAGCTTTCATTTCGCTTCAAATGTCTCGCTGGATGGCGAAAATGTCTTTGGGGGTTCAGGTCATTGATCCGCAGAATCCGCAGGGAGATTTAGAGGCCCAAATTGTGGCGAAGGTTCGCGGACTTTGTCAGCGCGCCGGGCTTGAAACCTTGCCGGAAATCGGAATATACCAAAGCCCCGAGGTGAACGCTTTTGCCACCGGCCCTAGCCGCCGCCGCGCGCTACTAGCGATTTCCAGTTCCTTGTTGGAAAATATGGACTCAAGCGCGGTGGACGGAGTTATCGGCCACGAAATATCTCATATCGTCAACGGCGATATGGTGACGATGACGCTTCTTCAGGGAGTGGTCAACACCTTTGTCATTTTTCTCTCGCAGATTCTGGCTTTTGTCATTGAAAACGCGATACAGAAAAGAGAAGACGAACGCGGCGGGCTTGGTTTTATCGCCCAGTTTCTTCTCATTAACGCCTTGGAAACGGTGTTGTTTCTCTTGGCTTCTCCCATCATCTATTGGTTTTCGCGGCGGAGAGAATATGCCGCCGATTCCAGCTCGGCTCGTTTGACTAGCCCGCAGACGATGATTCACGCTCTTGAGTCTTTGCAGACCACCCTGTCGGGACAAGACAACCGGGCGCCGGCCCTTTCGACTTTTAAAATCAACGGGCATGGCCGAGGCCTGATTGCGGCTCTTTTCGCCAGTCATCCGCCTTTGGACGCTCGAATCGAAGCGCTTAAGCGGATGTAGATTCGCCGAGGCTTTCAAGGACACTCTTGGCCTTGGGCGTGTTTTCTGCCGCGATCAAAATGCGGGTTTGATCGCCGCCGATCGAGGTGCCGTAAATCGTGGTGATATTGACGTGATTGTCGGCCAAAGCCTTGGTAATCCTTGACAGCTCTCCTGGTTTGTCGACCAGTTCAATGGAAAGGAGATTGGTTTCCACGCTGGCAAAACCAGCCTGGGTGAGAATTCCTGAAACATCGGTTCCTTCCGGCACCGCGACTCGGACTAGTCCCGAATCATTTGAAATTTCAGAGGCGATCCCGATGAGGTTGACCCCTTGATTGGCGAAAAGCCGCGTCATGGCGGCCAAGGCTCCGGGCCGGTTCGGCATGAAGATGCTAAATTGCTTAAGGAGTTCGATTCTCATAAGTTTTATTCTATCATAAGAGGCGATAGCTTATGGAACAAGGCGGTTCTTCAGATAAGACTTTAGCTCCAGCGACAATCAACGAGCGCTTTATCGCTTATGTTTTAGACTTGTCTCCCTTTCTTGTGGGATGCACCCTGAGCTTGTGGGCGATGGCGCATTCCTATGCCTGGCCTCTTTTCTTGACTCCGTTAAGAGTGGCCGCGCTTTGGATATTGGCCTATGGAATCTATCAGTTTGTGGGCGTTCATAAAGGGGGAACCATTGGCAAGAGATTGATGGGGATTGCGGTGGTTGATGGAAATGGGCAATATCCGGGTCTTTTGCAGTCCCTGGTTCGGGCCTTTGGGCAAATCTTGAGTTCAGTATTTTTTAATTTCGGCTTTTGGTTCTCTTTTTTTCGCGCGGATTCAAGAGCCCTTCATGATTTGATGTCGGGAACCTCGGTGATTCAGTCGCGCCCGAAAAGCAGGATAGAGTCAAATACGCTTTTTATTGCGGCGATCAGCGTTCTTATTTTTGTTTACGGATTTTTGATCCATGGGATATTCTCATCTCCGGGGCTGGGCAATCGGCAAAAACTAAAGAAATCGGCTGATGCTCTCTATTTGCTCGCTAAAATCGAAGACGATTATAAAGCCCGACATGGAACTTATACGGATTCTTTGGCCGACTTAGCGCTTGCTTCCGGCAATGCCGACGAGTTTAGGGCCGCTTTGCGGCGGATGTTCGAGCCCGATCATTTTGAGATGCGCGCGGGAACCAATGTCTATTGGATTTCCGCGGTTTGTCTGGACCAGCGGCGCACTCGTTTGATTGTCGAAGGTCCTCCGCCGAGGGTTCACCGCTAATGAAGCTGGTGATCGCCGGCGGGACGGGTTTTATTGGAGAACGTTTAAGACAGGCGGCGATCTCTAAAGGCCATGAGGTTGTGATCTTATCCCGGCGTTCTCAGCGGGATTTTCCGGCGGTCGTGTGGGACGCGAAGAGTTCGGGGGAATGGCAGTCCGCCCTTGAAAAAGCCGATGCCGTCGTCAATCTATGCGGAACATCCATCGTGGAAGGTCGCTGGAATGTGCGCCAGAAAAAACAAATTTATGATAGCCGAATTCTTCCGACTCGCGCCTTGGTCGCGGCCCTTTCCCAGGCGCAAGAAAAACCCAAGGCGCTTATCAACGCTTCGGCGATCGGGTTTTATGGAGACCGAGGGGAGGAAGAGCTTGATGAATCTTCAAAGCCGGGCGACGACTTTTTGGCGAAACTCTGTGTTGATTGGGAACGCGAGGCGTTGATGGCTCAAAGCCTGGGCGTTCGCGCGGTTTGTCTTCGCGTGGGGATGGTTTTGTCAAAGGAGGGCGGCGCCTTGGGGCGCTTGGCATTTCCCTTTCGCTTAGGCTTGGGCGGGCATTTGGGGAACGGGCGACAATGGATGAGCTGGATTGCCGTTGAAGATCTTTTGGAGGTGATATTTTCTCTTGTTAATTCCGATCTTCTGGGCCCGGTTAATGCGGTCTCTCCTAACCCTATTCGCAATAGCGATTTTGCGTTGACTCTTTCTCAAACCCTCAAAAGGCCGGCATGGATTTCCACCCCGAAATGGGTTTTAAACTGCGCTGTGGGCGAAGTTTCTTCGGTGATTTTATCCAGCCAGAGGGCTTTTCCCAAAAAAATCGCGGCATCGGGCTTTAAATTCCAGTTTGAAGATTTGTCTTCCGCGCTCAATTTTTACTTAAAATAGATTTCATTTTTTTATCCTTACGAGCCCTTGACTTTACATCAATTGGGCGTTAACCTATTGCCAGGCCTAAAGCCTTAAAAAAGACGTCAAAATAGCTAGGCCTTTTGGCGGGGTCTTCTCTAGGACCTTTGGCCCATGCTTTAAAGCCAAAAATGGTTTATCCTAGGAATATGAAAGAGAAACGGTTTAAGCGTGCATTGGCCTTGATTCTCGCTCTTTGTTTGGGGCTTTTGTGGCCAGGACAGGCCTATCAGGCTTTAGCCAAGGACGTCGAGGTTGACCCTTTAGTTCAGCCTGTGCCATCTCTTCCCGGGGGCTTAAACTCAGAGTCTGTCTTGCCCAATCCCTCGGAGAACGAATTTCAATCTTCCCTCTTGCCCCTAGCCTTGCCGGCCTTGGACAAGGAAATTTCCCCGCTGCCCAATTCCGCCTTGGAAAAAGAGCCTTTGGGCAAGGTTCAAAAAGCGGCAGCCCCCCTATCCAACGCGGGAGAACTGACCGGGAAATTCAATCAGCTTTCATCGGTTCAACAGCCAGAGAGTGCGGAACAAAGAGCTCAAAACTCAATTTTAGGGCGTTTAAACTCTCGTCTCTTTGGAAACAAGAAAGCCCCCATTTCCGGAACCGGAGCTTTTTCCAATAGTTTAAACGCAATCAATCAGCTTTACGACGGCGAAGGCGCGGCTTCTAAAAACCTGCCCCAGGAATCTGTGGCGAGCGCAAAGGCAGTGGGCGCTTGGCGTTCGGGGCTTAAGAAAGCCGCTCTCATCTCTGGAGCGGCGGGCGCGTCCGCGGCCTTGGCGGTTCCCGCATATGCGCAAGCCTTGCACCATGTTTCGGCGACTTCCGGCGCGTGGAATTTATTAGCGGCGGGCTGGCCTCTCTTCGCGCGCGGGGCATATTGGGTCAGCATGGTTTTTGGTTTTATGATGGCGATTCCGGAACTTCATGAGCTGATCAAGAAAAGGAGCTACAACTGGAGAACCTATGGGGTCATTGCGGCCAATTTGATGGTGGGTCTCATCGTGGCCCCGGCCCAAACTTCGGCGGACAAATTTTTATGGGGTTCGGAGTGTTTGTCGGTTTCCGCGGTTTTGGCGGCGGGAATTATGCTGGCGAAATTTCTCCCGAAGGAAAAAACTCGGGAAAAGATTTCGCAGCAGGGCGGTTCTTGGCTCAGGAAATGGTTCGATTCTATTCGCACAGACCGCTCTCTCCAAATGACCTTGGCCTTGGCGCCCATTCTCATCGCCTCCGGATTTGGGATGTATTTTGGTCTTGCCGCCTTTATGCCTTCCTTGATTTTGGCGGTTTCACCCGTTCCATTGTCCTTAATTAGCGCCGGAATTCAGATATTGGTTCAAGGGTTTTACTTGTCTTTATTCGTTCCTGATTTAATGGCGATAAAACGAGGAGAAAAGCCCTCCGGCTTTGCCCCGGGATTTGTGCTTCTTTTTTGCCTGATCGCCGCCTGCTTTGTTATCTGGGGAGGCACCCAGGCTTTTCAGAATCCGGCCAAACACATTGATTTGGTTTTAGTCGCGGCCTCAAACGTGCTCCAGTTCTTGTTTTCTTTCATCACCTACCGCGCGCTTAAACGCCCGGATTCCGGCAAAAACACTAAGTCCCAAGATCCTAAGCTGACTGAAAATAATCGAGGAGTTTTTAACGGCGGCCTGATTTCGGTTTCCTGCTACGCATGATTCCAAAAAAGTTCAAGAAATTTCTCTGCGCGTTTTTAGCTTTGAGCTTAATCTTGTTGTCTCCGGGAACCCGTTTTTACACCCTTTTAGCCGCCGATACTCCCAAGGAAGACTCTTCAGATCCCTTGGGAAATCCCCTGTCTCTTCCCAATCAATCCTTGGATCCGTCCGCAGCATTCGAGCTAGGTTCCGAACTTCCTTCGCCCGCGCCTTCCGCGGCCCCTGTCTTGCCTTTGGCCCCAGGACCCAATCTCCAAGAGACTCAAACAAATAATGAGATCCCGCAAACCAGGCCTCCAATTCCAGCTCAAGCCAGACTCGAGGCCTTGCCGCAGGCAAAGGACCAGCCGCCTAAGCAGGTCTCTCAGCCCATGGCCCATTTACAAGAGCAAAACAAACAAAATGAAAAGGCGGATAGAGAAAGTTTTTCTCCTGAATCCTCCGCTTTGGCCAGCGCGGCCCTTTTTGACGGCGCCGGCAGAATGGGGGGCAGCGGACCGCCCATAGAGCCTCCCGCAGGTGGGTCTGAAGCGGCTTTGCCTCCGCAATCTCCTAGAGGCCCTCCGGGGGTATCCATTTTCTATGAAAATATCCTCGGCTACCGTAAAGTTGTCGGCCTCAAACACGATTCTAACCTTTCCCGCCTTCCTCTCAATGCAAAGACGCCCCAGATCATCGATCAAATCTCGCGTCAGTTCCATATATCGCGCGCGCGCGTTATTGAACTGGCCTCCCATGTCGGCCTTAAAGAAAATTCCCCCAATGCCGAGTGGGATGCCGTCTATTTGGGCCTTCAGAAACTCAATGCCCAGCGCTTTCAGCATTTTGACGCCCAGAAATATCATCTCGGGTTCCGCCAGATGGCGAATTTGAGCTATGAGACCGGATGGAAAGGGGGGCTTAAGCGATCTTTAGAAATTCAAAAACATCTTCTAGGTTTTTTTGCTCGCTTTCCCTACCACCTTTTTGACGTTTTTGTCCTGGGTTACTTCCGGCAAAACATCAGCTATACCTTCGCTCATTCGACTGAGGATTTCCTAAGTCTTGCCGATGCCGAGGGCGGCTTGGTGGTGGCGACCGAGAACGCGGAGAAGTTTTTCCGCCGGGTTCTGCGCGAGAGGGCGATATCGGGAAAAGGGGAGACCTTAAGCTCTCGTTTTCTCGCGACTCGTTTGGGGCGGGCGGTGAGAATGTTCGGCCATGTCGCGCCTCTGCCGCTTCTAGCCTTTTTGAGGCGGCGCTTAATCATGGCCGTCGCTTCGGCGGTCGCGATGGGAATTTTGGGCGCCTTGGCCCCGGGAGTCGCGATTCTGCACTTGAGTCTTTTATCAATTCCAGTGATGGGCCCGCTTTTGGTCGCGGGCGCCAATAGCTTGCCCGTTTTTATCGCCGGCATTCCCGGTCTTGGGGGAATTTTCGCGCCGGTCGTGGCTGCTGCCACTGCGGCTTTGATGAAAGATTTGGTTCTCGGACCGCTTTTAAACACCTTCATTCTCTCGACGATTTTTACCTTGCCGCAATCACTGGATCAGCATCGCCGCCGGCTTGAGGCGGAACATCCCTTGGATTCCATCGGTTGGTCCCAGGCCTTGGCCTCGGCGGTTTTTGCCCGTGAATTCTGGAAATTCTTTATTTTGCAGGATCTCAAATTTTTCTTGGGGCTTCTGACGGTGGGGTCCGAGATTCAAGGCATACTTTCTTACGGAACCCAGATTGATGCCGGTTTGACTCCGGCTTGGCATGCGGCGACCGGGCATGATTTTCACGGCTTTCACGGGCTTTTTTCGGCTTTTGAAGCTCCGAAGGGTCAAAGCGTGATTCCTTTTGGCGGCGCGATCACCTGGGGAAATCTCCTTCTCTACAAGACGGAATCGGCGTTAGGATTTAATCTCTCCGATGCGGTGATGCATGGCTTAAACTCTCACACCGCCGGGGCTTCGGCTATAGCGGTGACCAGGGCCGCGTCGGCTCCCGGCAAACCCTTGCCGTTTGATCCCACCCTTTACAAAAAATCTCCCAAGGAAGTGGAAAAGCGCATTGCTGAGCTCGAAAAATCGGCCGGGAATTTTAAAGATGAGATGGCCTCGGCGCGGGCGCAAGAGTTAAAGCTCAGGAAAGACTTGGCCTTAGTGCAAAAAGACGAGGCGGGTCTTAAGGCCCAAAATAAGCCTTTGACCGCGACGGAACTTAAAGCCTATCAGGCGCAGTTGGAAAAATTAAAACAGGCTCAAAACCAGCGCTATATCCGCTCAAAACTATCGGAAAACCGTGATCTGAACCATCCCCAAAGCGAGGATGAAAGGCTTCATCGCTTGGAAGAGAAGCTCAACGCCTTGGCTTCACAAACACGGGAAGACCGCATCGGCTATGCCGAGGACAAGGAAATCCATCCGGGAATTTTGAAATCAGTGTTAAGCAACCTGGATCAAAAAATTGGAATTGACACGGGTAAATCTAAAGACTCTATCTCTCAGGTCAACCCGAAGACTCAGAAAAAAATTGAAGACTTGGTTAAGGAAATCAAAACCTTACGGACTAATGCCGCGGCGCAGATGAAGATGAGAGACGCGACGACAAAAGTGCTTGAGGTGGTCTCCAAGGCGCGGGATCAGGCCCTCAAAAATCGCCGGAACGGGCAGGACATGATGAATTTCATTCAAAGCCTTTCCCAGGTTTCGGCGGTGATGGATTTCGCCCTGGGGCTTAGAGAAATTAACGCCGCTCAAAATGCCATTGGCGGCATGGAAAACCTGTTAAATACTAATATTCAAAACATCAATCAGTCTCAGGCCTTGTCCCAGCAAAACCAGGCGGCGGCTCAACAGGCGGAGTCTAATTTACCGGCTTGGCAGCAGGAAGTGACGCAGCAGACCCAGGCCGATCAGGCCCAACAAAATCAACTTTCTTCCGATTTTACCGAAGCCTCTTCCGCCGTTCAAGTCTTTACCTCGATTCAAAGCGTTTTGCCGTCTTTGATGGGGACCATCGCCTCTCATGAGGGAGTGGCGAGCGGAAGTTTTGACGCGGAGGCGCAGGCTTTGGCGTCCAAATTCCAACTTCGTTTATCCGAATTAGGCCAAGTCTCTTATTGGCGTACTAATGGAAATCCCAATGATCCGTCGGCTTTTTCGCTGAAAGGATTTAAAAATATCCTTTCAGAGGTTCAAAGCAATCTTCAATTGGCGCAAAATGGTCTTAGTGAGATTCAAACCGCTCCGGTCAATGCCTGGGCCCTGATCATTAAAGATGTTCCGGGGGGACCGGGAATTTCCAATTCGATGAGTTTGTCCGAGGTTTTAAGCGCGAGAAAATCTTATTGGGAAGGGCAGATGCAGACCTTCCAGCAAGATCTTAACTCGGTTCAAGCCATGCTGGACCCGAACAATCAGACGATGCTGACAGATGAGTTTGGGAGATCTTATCCGCAGTCTCTTCCAGTTTGGGAATCCCAAGCCAGTCAGACCTTAAACCAAGCGCAATCTTCCATTAATTCCATCACCTCTCAGATGGATCAATTGTCTTCCCAGATCACCCAAGCCGGAGGCACGGCCCTGCCCCAGCTGTCGGGGCTTTCCCTTGCCCAGCTTCAGACTGCGGTTCAAAGCTATGGGACGGCCCTTGAAAACATCCAGATTCCCAACAATGGAACCCCGCAGGCCTTTCAGGCTTCTCTGGACTTAGTCAAGCTTGCTTCTCTTTTGCCGCAAGCGGCATGGCTGGTCATCCAGGGAAGCGAGGCGCAGACGACCGTGACCACCATTCAAAACGCGCTCCAAAATACCGTTCCCCAGGCCCAAAGCGCGATGAAACAAGCGGTCAACATGGTGCAAAATATCATTAACGACGTGGATGCAGATCAGGCCTTCGTGGCGCAATTTCCCAGCGCGAACGCCAATCCCCAACCCTCTCAAGCCCAAGAACAGGCCCTGATTAGCCGCAAGGAAAATCTGCTCCAAAACGACATTATCACTCCTTTGACCGCCATTCAAGGCGCGGTGGAAAATACCCTGATTCCCTATCAAGAGTCTTCCATTCAACAGGTGTCCCAGAACGGGGATTATCAAGAGCTTTTTAGCGCCGAAAATTCGCTGATTACCCAAACCATGCAGTTAAACGATAAGACAATTCCCTGGGGACTCATCTCTTTTGGCGGCAGTCCCGGAAATACGAGCGGGAGTTTGGCGAGCCTGCAAAGCTGGCAGACGAATTTTTCAAATCTTCTTCAAACGGTGACAACCGATAAGACCCAGGTCGATCAAAGACAAGATCCGAATTTCAACGGAAATGAGACGGTCGATTATTTGAAAGACAGTAATTATCCCGGCGGCGGGCCTTATAGCTTGCCCAAAAAAATTACGCTCTACACCGCCGAGATGAATCAGCGCGCCCAACAAATTAACACTCAAGACGCGCAAGTCAATCAAATCCTGACAAAAATCCAGGCCCTGTCGGGTGGAAAGTATAATCTCTCGGCCTATCAATTGCCCACGAATGTTCCCGCCAATCAAGCGGGATACAATCAAATTAACGGCTTGGTCAATAATGGAAATTTGACGAATTTGGCCACCCAGCTTCAAAATATCGCCAAGCAAGCCGGTTCGGCGTCTTCAATTAATGTCGGTGGGGGGGGCTTGGCAGTTAAGACCGGAAATCAGCCGTCGCCGACTGTTTCAAACGCGCAAGAGCTCGCTCTCTTGGCTTTGGATGCGGCTAAAATTTTAGCGCCTTCTCCCGGAAGCAGCCCTAATTCTCCGTCGATTTCTTTCTCAATTGCTCGCTTTCTTTACTCCTATTCGACTGTTCAAAGTTCGCAACAGGAACTCGCGACCGAAATTCCGCAGGCGGAAAAATTCCTGACCGACGCGATTAACGCCTTAAATAACGCCCAAGCGCAATTAAAACAAGACCAGGCCTATATCAACTCCGGGGGAAATAGCCCGCCGACCAACACGGTCTATCAAAATCAAATCGCGATGCTGAACTCTCTTCAGTCGGTTCTTCAAGAGGGAATGGCTTTTTTTAATCTCAAGATCAATACCTATGACCCCGAATCCTTGGGCACGGTCAACGAAGTCGCGACCTATTACAACGCTTTGGCTAATCAAGTTTACGGTTCAGGGAGTACCGTCGATCAAGGGGATCTCACGGCAATGAATTCGATGATGAGCGCCCTTCAAAATACGATGAACGGGCTTAATCAGACCAAATCAGAGCTTTTGTCTTGGATGGGACAGCTAAACAGCCCTTATGACAGCGCGCTGCGGAGAACCTCGGACGCGATTTCCCAGATTCAAGACGATACGCGCAAGGTGCTTGAATCCAATCACAAATGGACCAAATTAAAAAAACAACTCTCGCGCGCGGACCAAATCCTTAAGGCGGATATGGATTTAATTCAGGATAAGCAGGGAGAGTTGACCCATTTGATTGGCAATTTGCATGACGATGGATGGGACCGCTTGCCCAATCATATCAAGAAAGAAGTCGCTTCCCTTCACTTAAGCGATTCCGGGTGGGGGATGGGGCTTAACTCTTCTTCCGGAGCTTCGGCTCTGGTCATCAAAAAATCGAGTTTCCCGGATTTCGTCCACAATATTCTCTCAAGCTTGTCAGGAGGCCAAAATGCCTCGTCGGCCGATATTGGATCTTTGGGGCAAAGCATTTTGTCTAATCCTCAAAATATTTCCCAGTTGATTCCTGGGGCGCAGATCATGAACCTGGGAGATTCAGCGGATGGGTTTTATCTCGTCTATCAGACCGGGTTTGGCGTTCCTTATGGTCTCAGTTCGACGGAACAAGTGACCTTGGGAAATGTCGCCCATGTGATGGGAAGTAATTTAAGCGTGATGGCATATGATACCTATGCTCCGCCCGAAACCGGCGGGGCTTCAAACGCTCCGTGGGGAGATAAGGGTATCGGCGTTCAGGTCGAGACCTTGCGCGAAAACGACGTCAATTATTTTGAGGCCATCATTCACCACGATATTCTGGACGTTCCGCCCAACATGTCGTTTGCCTCTCAGGCAAACGAGTCGCGGCTTCTTCTCTTCGATGATTATGCCCTTCTTTTGATGAATGGAAAGCTTTATGTCGGCTTGTCCGGTTTTGGAGACGCGGCGGCTCAAAATTCCGCCAATCAACCTTATTATTACGGCGCGAACGCTAAGACCTCGATTCAGCTGACTCCGGTGATGAGCTTAAACGCCGATCAGCAGGCCTTGTTCGCCAAAGACCCGCGGCAATTTTTCGAGACCGCCAATCTCGATTTTACCGGTCTTGATCCGAGTCTGAACCAAACCTTCGACATCGCCGCGCATGGAGCGAGCGCGAACTTCTATGAAACCAAGGTCGGACCTAAGTTTGACGTGGCTTCTCTTCTTAAACAGGCGGGGGTGGTTTCAAAAAGCGACAATAATCCGTTCACGGTTGATCTTTACTATGCCAATTACGCCGGGACTTACGACATTACGCAGCAAACCTTGGGCACGACCATTTTAAAGGGATTCGCTATTTATGGCCAGGATGATTCAGGTAAGCGCGTTCCCATTGTTAATATCACCAATACCGCGACCGGAGAACTGGGACAACAATATAATATCGCCATCGATCAGCTTTCGGTCGAGCTTCCCCAAAATGGAATTGTGTTTAGCGCCGAGGGCCAAATGCTGGGGCCGGCCGACGCCTATTATGCGCAGATCGGTAAGAAACTCAATGGACATTCCGATGTGTCTATCGGCTACGGTTCCCCGTTTGTGGGATACAACAATCGCTTATCCTTGATGTTTAACACTTCGGCGAGCCTCTCTCAGCTTTGGAATGACGTGACCCGCAGCGCTTCCGAGGATTTAAACGGCGGCAAAGCCCTCAAAAACTATCAAAAGCGGATGACTGATTTCCTTAAGCCTCAAAAAGGCCAGAAAGAGCTCAATGAACTTAAATCGGTTTTCGCAAAAGATGTCGGCAGAAGACTGATCGAACAAAAAATCGGGACCTTGGATCACGATATTAAGGATTTACGCTCGGCCGGCGCCATTTTAGACAATGTCAAGGTCATCGGAGACGCCGGCTTTGTCTCGGGTCCGGTTTCAAACGATCCCGCGGAACTTGCCGCGACCGGCGGATTTATGACCGGGACGGAAACGATGATGACCTTGAGCAAGACCCAAAAAGAGCTCTTAGACAGCAAGGTCGTTTCGCTTTATAAGAACGGGTTATTGCTCCAATCTCGTTTGGTTCAATTGACTAAGGATTGGGAGGAAAATGCCCTTCAGATCGTCAAGGCGAGGCTGGCAGTTGAGAGAGCGACGTTTCTTTTGGAAAATTCCTCCTCCGTTATTGAAAGAGAAAAGGCCAATACGCGCCTAGCGGCGGCTCTTGAAAAGTTAGGCGAGGCGCGCGTTCGCTATAACATCATGGCCGGCAAAAATCCGGATTCCGCCACTCCGTTTGACGATTTAAATCTCGCGGATGTCCAAAATTTAGTCAAGGAAATTCACTCGCTTGTAGCCGCTCCCGATCGCTTAAAGAAGATTCTTTCGTCTTTGGATAAAACTTCTCTTAAAGACCGCATCGGACAAGACCGTTTTAACATCATGGACTGGATTCCGTTTGTGGATCAATTCACCTTTGGAATTGGAACTCAAATCCAGGATTTAATGGCGGGGCAGATTTTTGGCGTAGGTGGAACCCTGAGGCTTCCTTTCTACGATCCATCGTCTAAAGACAAGAATAAAAGCTATGTCTTGAAAAGCGCGGCCGATATCAAAGAGATGGAAGATATCCATTCTCAATACCGCTTGTTGGCTAATAACGAGAGAGAAGAAGCCGCGATTTGGGGACAGACGGCGCAGCAGATGACGAGCGCTTTGCCCCAAACCGGAAGCGATTTAGAATTCGCGCTTAAGGCTTATCGCAACGGCTTGATTTCAAGAGATGAGTTGCGCCAAGCGATTAATTTGTGGAGTCTCAATGCGCGGGCGACAGTCAATTCTCAATCCCGTGCCGCCGCCGCCGGCGCCTGGGCCGAGATGGATAGCGCGGTGGGCGAAAAACCTCCCGCGCAGGCGCCGCCGATCAGCGTCTCCAATTTGGGAGACGCCATTCAAACCGCTTTTAAGAATTCATCCCTGGAGTCTTTGGCTCTTCATCAGGAAGAGTTTCAGGCTTTGGCCAAAGCCGATAATCATGTGACCCAAAAATTCTGGATCAATTTGATGATAGGGGCGGATCTGACCGCAACCGGAACCGGGTTTTTACCTTCTTTCGGCTTTACCGGATTTCCGATTTTGCCGATACCGGGTGCGCGTTTTCAGCCGGAAGAACTTCGCGAACTCCAAGTTTCATCGGATAAAGGCAAATCCGCCTATTACGGCGCCCTGGAATCGAAGCTGAAAATCGAGACCGCTCTTCAGATGTATCAGGATGTGGTTCAAGCCAAAACCGCGCAATCGGTCATCGCCCAAGTGGATCAGAAGGTGATTCCGGATCTGAATGAGAAGCTTTCCCAGGCCGCAACTTCGGGCGATCGGGCGCGGATGAGCCAAATCAAAAAGGAAATTTTTAACGCCAAGTTGTGGCGCGCCCAGATGGTTTTAATTAATGACGAGGCCCATTCGGCGCTCAATGTTTTGATGGGGCGTCCGGCGGATTCCGGGCTGTCTATTGATCTGTCTCCCGAAGAAGCTTACCAACAACTTGAAGAAACGCTTAAAAATCAAAATTTGCCCGACATTCAAAAGACCATTTTTGACGCGCGCGTTCAAGTGGCCGAGGCTTACCAGAAGATGGTCGACAAAAATTTGAAGGTCCAGGAAGTTTCCGCCGATCCGATTTCTCTGACGGCTCGAACCATTGGGCGCTTAATCAACGCTTTATCAGAAGAAGATTCGGGTCGCGCCGATAAAGTGATGGCGGCGCGCTTGAGGCTTTTGATGGAGGAAAGGCAAAAAAATTCTTTTGATTCCAGTTTGGCCAGCCTTCGCGCGCGCAGCCAGGCGCGACTTGAGATGATTGATTCCAATATTGAGCGATTATCCGAAAAGGGA
Organism: bacterium; assembly: GCA_021819565.1. Lineage (GTDB taxonomy): Bacteria > Elusimicrobiota > Elusimicrobia > UBA1565 > UBA9628 > JAKAQV01. The sequence goes on from JAKAQV010000004.1 coordinate 24,398, forward strand.
GATCCTTTGAGCTTGGCTCAGGCGCAAGAACTAAAAGGAGAAAAAGCGGTCATTAAGGCTTCTCTTCTCAGTCTCGCGGCCAAGCCTTCGGAAAAGGCTAATTCCGCTATTCTTCCAACGAGTTTCGCGGAACTTAGGCGCCGCCTGATTGACAAAGAAGAGGCCATGGTTCGCCCTCCCCGCCTAGATTCTTTGCCTTCGGCTCCCGCGCCCGGTTTGGAAAAGGCTCCGGCGGAAATGTTCATGCGCTACTTTTACGCCCAGCAAACCCTGGATGAAACTCCGATTAATCGCGGATTTTTGGAACCGTGGATTGAATTGCGGCTTAAAAATCACGATACGCCGCAAGCGGATTTAATCGCGCTGGCCAAATTATCCCAAGACCGGGCTAATCGTTTGGATAAAATCGCACGGGAGCGCGCAGCGGCTTTAGCGGACGCGGAATTGGCGGATTTTACGGAAAATGTCCGGTTCTTGAACTGGGCAGAATCTCATCACAATGGAAAAGACAAGGCTGATTGGGACGACATGATTCATTCTATTCGACAAAAGGTCTTGTCTCAATCGGAAGAAATCTGGGCGCTTCTCAATCTTCCAAGAGCGCAGGGACAAAGCATGGAAGAGCGCTTGCGCCTTCTGTCAAATTTAGTTCCGGAGTTTTCTGGAACGAAATCCTCCGGTGAGTTATCCCGCTTGCTTAAGGAGATTGATTCTTCCGAGGGGAAAGCGCGCATAGCCCGCCTGTTGGGCCTTGACGCTTTTGGAGCTGGCAATTCAAAAGACCTCTTCATGAACCAAATCCGCGCCGATGTCTTGTCGGAACATATGAGTTATCAGGGAATTACTCCGATAGCCGCCTTTGGAATTTTCCGCGGCACCCCCGTCTTTGGCGGATTTTTAGAAGCCCCCGATCCGCAGGAAATCGAGCGCGGGTTGACGAATATTTTGTCGGATTCCATCCGGGAAGAGTTAAAGGCGCAGGGGCAGTTTAAAAAGCTTGAGATGGTTCTCTATACTCAAATGGCGCGCGTTTCCGGCGGGATGAAAGAAGTTCAGGCCGATAGCCGACTATTGGCGGCGGCGACTGCGGACTTAAAACAAAAGGAGTGGACCTCCGATCATAATCCCGATTCGCTCAAGGACAAGAAAGATTTCTTGGAGGCAAAGAAAAATTTGGTCGCGGCTTGGGGAAACCTCGTCAAAGACTCGGCGGATTTGAAATCTAATTTCGTTTCCCTGGTGGCGGAACTCAAGGCTTTGGGGCAGAAAGGAAACTCTAAGTCTCCCGCGGCCTCTCTTAAGAATCTCAGTTTGGGGGATGAGCGCGTGCTGGAGGATCATGGACTACCGTCCACTCCTTCGGAACGCGGGCTCTTGGGCTATTGGACCGACCGCATGGAAGATCCTGATTTCATTGCCCAGCAAGACCGCTATCTTGAAGGCTTGGGAATTTCCCGGCAGATGATTGATTCTGTCGATTCCGTCGCTCGGCTTTACCGCACCGCTATTCGAGATTCCAAGGACGTAACGGCGGAAGACTTTTCCTCTCAAGAAAGGCTGCGCCTCTTAGCGCAAAACGACGCGCGCGGAAAGAGAAATCTTTTGATATTCGGGCTTTCCGCCTTAAAGACTGAAATTGAAAAAAAGGATCCGCAGTTAGGGTTTTTGCGGGGCGATTTGGAACGGCAATTGAGCCTGAGCGATCAAAAGCGGACGGAATACGCCCAGGCGGCCTTGCAGCTTCGCGATGCGTATTGGCACGCGGTTTCTGTTTCTCCGCGGGCCGAGGCCGCTTTCAAGGCTCTTGAAGCGGATCATCAAAAGTTGGTTCTGGCTAAGGATGCGTTGATTGATTCCTATTTCGCTTCGCCATTGAAAAATGACGAGTTTATCTTGAGAGATGGGCTTTTGGATGATTATCTCAAAGCCCAGCAGGTTTTTGACGAGGACATAATCCGAACCTTGGATTTAAAGGAAGTTCAAGGCAACGCCGAGCTGATGCGCACTCTCGATGCCCTTTATGACGCTCGAAAGAGCCTCAATCGCCAGATCGACTTTAAAGAGGCGGGGCGTGGAATTCTCGCTTTAGACGCCTTGGTCATGCTTGAGAAATCTCGCCTTTTTGACGAGAGATGGGAAGGCCGTTCGGAGCGCTCCATTGACGCCGTCTCTCTTAAGATTGCGGATTTGGAAAGCAAAAAAGCCGATTGGCTCAAGCACGGTTCAAAACTTTATCCGCTCTACGCTCAAACCCGTATAGATAAGAACGGCCATCGTCTATGGACAACGGAGAGTTGGCTTGGCCAAGATGAGTTAAAAGAGCGGATGAATCTTAAGGACACGGACAAGGATAAAATCATTGAAATTAAAGGGCGCTATTTCCTTAAGTCGGATTCCAGCGTTGAATTTCTCGGCGGGACGGACGCTTTGGAAAGGCGGAAATTGGAGGCTCAAAACGGAATGAAGAGCGATGAGAGCGCCATCGCTTTGGCGGAACGGCTGGGGAAATATGATTTTGCCCTCGAAAACGGGGAAAATGGCTATTCTGTTAAAGATCTCTTCGGCCCGACGGGGCTTTTGAGCCAAGGCAAGGTGCTTTTCTTTGAGGCTCCTGATCCAAAAGACCCGGGCCGCTTGCATTACCGGCTCCCGGCTTTGGCGGCCTGGGCGCGTTCTCCGGAGCGATATGAAATTTATGTTTATACGGGTAAAGGGGATTTGTCAACGGATAAATTTCAGACCCTTGAATCCTTGAAGTCTTCTCCGCTTAAAGGCGATTTTAATCGAGTTTACCTTTCCAAAAAAGGAGCCGTGGATTTGGCCGATTTCTTTGCCCAGCGCCGCCGCGCGGAGTTAAGAGCGGGATATGCGGAATTAAAACTTGCCGGATATGGTTTCGCGCGCAATGACAAGGGAGAGATTGCGGAGGTTTATTTAAGCCGCGATGATTTTAACGCGGCAAAAAGAGCGTTCTCTGATTCCAATTCCGGCCTTAAAGAGGCCCAAGTTCGTCTCTCGAAAGCGCAGAAAGATCAGGCGGAAGCGGCAAAAAAAGAAAAAGAAATTTCCCGGAAAATGCTGGAAGCCGTGCGCGTTTCTAATGATATTGCGGGAAGTCTTAAAGCCCAGATCCTGAAAAAATATCCAAGAAAGCATAAGGAGTTGCCGGCGGATTATTCCAAAAGATTGGACGAAAAAATTAAAAAAGCCTTGGCCGCAAACGGAGAGTATAAAGACGCCCAAAAGCGCTCAAACGTTATTTCAAAAAAATTAAACAAGGCTCGTGATGATTTAAAACTTCAGTCCGCTGTCTTGACAACCGCTCAAAAGCAGGTTAAAAATGCGGAGCAGATTCAGCGGCATTCTAAAACCTGGAGCCTTTACCACAGCCGTGATTTAATTTTAGGCTTGGACTCGGATGGCAATGTGATTCGCGCCCAGGCTAGATC
>JAKAQV010000112.1 GCA_021819565.1 bacterium
GCCGCCGCGGGACTTGGAATTGTCGCGGCCGGAGCCTTGGGCCTTTCGCATCGGTTTTCAAATTCTTCCGCGCAAGCGGGTCCTCATTTCGGCCCGATCGCGTCTTTAATCCATATTTTTAGGCCGCAATATGGAGAAACTAATTCGCCCCATCTTCAGTCAAACGCCTCCGGAAATCTGGCGAACGCCTCTTCTCAAGCTTCCGGAAATCTCTCATCCCAAGGAGGCGCTAAAACCGGGGTTTCGGGCGCGGCTAAAAACTCAGGGAAAACTGCGGCTTTTCCAAGCGCCTTTAACGGGCTTCCCTCGGCTAAACTCAGCACGGATTTAAACGATGGCGGTCCGGTCGCGGCGCAAGCTCTTAAAGAAGCCGGGCAAGCGGCTCAAGAGGCGGCCTTGGTCAAAAATGGCAGTTTTAGCCCCAACAATAAAATTTCCGTGACTCCGATGATGGCCACTCCATTGTCTCCGTATCTGATAGCGAATGTTTCGGTAGGAACCAAAGGCCGGGGTTTTAGCCGCTCTTTTGGAGGACTTCGCGGAATGTCGGAATACGTTCATCCGATGGATACCTCCGCTTCCGGATGCGCTTCCGGAAGCTCTTCCTGCGACTCAGCCGCGGGAAATGCCATTAATCAATGGCAAAACGCGCCGATTGTTAATGGCGGACAGGGAATTTCCATGGGCGGGGCCAATGCTGGAACGGCGGATAACCCTCCCGCCGCAAACCCCACGGGTTCTGGCAGTGGCGCGGGCGCCGGTTCTCCGGGAACCGCTCTCGCCGGGGATATTTCGAACGTCTGTTCCGCCGATCAAATCCAAAAGGGATATATCTCTGAAGGCGGCTCCTGCGTCCCCGGCTTTAACTCCGGCGGAACCAATGCCTCGCCGTGGCAAAATGATTTACAAACGGCGAATATGCTGATTGAAACTCTCAGTGGCATGATGTTCGTTGGATCTCTACTCTTGTCCTTGTTTTGGTCACTTATTACTCTCGCCGACTCTTTGGGTCCTTTTGGCGCAGCATTGGATACTTTAGCAGCATTCGTACAACAACACATCGAAATTCTGGGCGGCCTTGTGCTCGCCATGGCCGGATATGTCATCTATTTGAGTACAAGAATCGGAGCGGAGGGAGGACATTGGCAAGCTCTTAATACAGGAATTGTCGGAGGAATGCTCGCCGCTGGAGCCGGAATCCTTATGACCGACAATATGGAATTTAACACCATTGAATCCCAAGGATATCTCCTTTTATCTTTGGCTCCTTTAGCGATGATGATTACGACGATGATTGGAATTACTTAAGATGGAGGCTCTATGAAAAAAGCCACTATTAATTTAAAGGAAATGCCCGGAGGAGTCGTCAGTTCTCCGGTAAAGAAGGAGAAAAAAAGAGCGGGACTAGCCTGGCTTTGGAGCAAAATCAAGGCCCCCTTTGTCGGAGCGACCGGCGGCGACGGAGTCGCTGGAGGCCTTGCCTCTTCAGCTCGCGCCGGTGGAATCTTAGAGGAGATGGGAACTTCCGCTGCGGAAGAAGCGGGAAATATCGCTCGCGGAGCGGAAGGCCTTGCGGAAGAAGCTGGCGGTCTTAGCCAACAATTTGATGAACTAGCCACGCGAGTGGCGGCGCGGGTGGGGGTTGAGGCCTCTCCCTGGGTGGGGAAAGCGATTATGGCCGCTGTCGCCACAGGAGTCGTTGGAACCGGAATTTTAGCGGCGCGTCATTTTATGGGAAATTCAGGCTCTTTTAAAAGCCCTTACGGCGCGATATCTTCCGGAATCAACGCCCATCCAGTGGGCCCCACGAGCCTTGCTAACGAAGCTCCCACGGGGTCTATTGGAGCGGGACAAAATGCCACGGCTGGCGCAAACACGACGACGGGGAAATCGGCAACGACACCCAATACCGGAAAAGCGGCGGCGGTCAATATCCCAACTCCTCCGGGCGGAAAAGCTCAAAATCCTGGAAATTTGGCCATGCCCTCTAACACTTCCTTTGGCGGTGGCGCTCCTATTGGAGGCGCGGGGGCGGCTCCTCAATATGCCGCTCAAGCGGCTCAAGAAGCGGCCATGGCTAAAAACGCCATTGCCTGGAGCCCTCAGGCCAGCGTAAGCCCCATGAGCATACGCGGCGGCGCGATGAATATTGGAAGCATGGGTTTTAGAGGTGGACGCGCATTTAATGGTGGGCGGAGCCTCGCCGCTTTGCGAACGGCGGTCGGTTATAATGGCGCGATGAACGGCGCGAGCTATTCCGGCGATGCCCAAAACGCCATCAATCAATTTGACAATCAGATGACCTCGGGCGGCGGAATTTCTCAAGGCGGTATCACCACCGGAAGCGCCGATTCCGCAAATTCCGTGGGCGGAAATACTCCGTCCATGATGGGAGGCGGCGGGGGGGGATCTGGATATGGGACATCAACCGCTGGCGATATAGCGAATGTGTGTAGCTCAGACCAAATCAGCAAAGGCTACGTCTCCCAAGGCGGGACTTGCGTCCCCTATTACGGCGCTCCTGGTCCGAAACAGGTCAGCCCGTGGCAAGGTCTAGCTAATATGCTACCGATGCTAATGGGTATATCTGGCGTGCTATTGGCAATAGCTGGTTGGCTTATTACGACTGGAGAAGGAGATCCTCTATTCCAGGGCTGGCAGATTCCTGTAGGATTAGCTATAGCTGGAATTGTCATGGCAATAGGGGTAATGGAAGTAGCTTTGGCAAACACGATGGCGCAGTTAGGAGGACATCAGCAAGCTTTGATTGGGCAAGCAACAGGAGTTGGAACTGTGGCAGGCGCTGCGATAACCATGTTTGCAGGGACAGGTGGATTGCCTGCGTTTTACGGGATCATTACTATAGTTCTTGGCATTGGAGACATTATCAGTACACTGCTCTAGAGTTCCAAGAGTCGGCGGGAACTTGAAAGAATTTTCTCGGACGAAAGAGCTGTAGCACCATTCCCAAGCTGGCGGAAGGGGGGGGCTTAGAGCCCTTGACCGATTTCGCGGTCAATTTGATTGGCGAGATATATCTTCATTAAGGATTGATAAGGCACGTCTTTGGCATTAGCCTGTTCCTTGATTCTCGCGAGCAAATATTCCGGCAACCGGAGCGAAATTGACTCAGTTGTAGGCTTGAGATTAGGGAACGTCCCCTTTTTAATTCGGGCGGCATCGAAGTAGTCTACTGTGTCATGAGTCGCCCAGAATTTCCTTTCCGCCTCCTCGTTTTTAAATCGTGGGATCCTTTTTAATTTTTTCATAAAGCGCTCTCTCCTTTCTGCTCATGTCGCGCGCGCTGATGATGCGCGCTTTATTCCGACGCAAAGTAAAAACAAGCGTAAGTTTTCGCCCCGTCCGCGTCACGGCTTCGAATCCTCTTCTGCTAATTCCGCCAAAAGCGGCGGAAGGGGGGGGATTCGAACCCCCGAGGGGCTTGCACCCCTGGCAGTTTTCGAGACTGCTCGTTTCGACCGCTCACGCACCCTTCCAAATTAAATTTACCTATATAAAATAATACTATTTACCGCATCAATCCAAAATGCAATTTTTTGAGCGTAGTGTTAACGTAGTGTTTAAAAGCGTCATTTCTTGCCTTTTTCTTAATTGTCTCTACGTTGTCGGAACAATTCGTATCCTTTAAAATAAATAACCCCACCAGGGCCGAGCGAGGAATCAGCCGGGATGCTCTACCACAATTGTATACGCGATGCGTATAGAATTCGCTTGCCGCCAGGTCCGCGAAATTTATTTCCATTTCTTGCCGGCCTTCTTCGCCTCAACGACTAAGGGACCGCCCCTTTTTCATTCAAGGCCTCAAGAGGAATACGCAAGTCCTCGCGTTTGAAAGCCCATAGCTTGAGCCGCTATGCCCAGCCGAACATCATGAGTTAAAACAATAAGCTTGCCCTTAATTTTTTGTTCGCAAAGAAGAGCGCTCGCTAAATGGATGGCGTCTAAGGAGCCGATGATCGTCGGGAAAGACTGAGATGCCGCTTTTAACACCGCTTCATTAATGGCAATAGTCCCGGTTGACTCAAGGACCACCCCCAGTAAGCGCATTTTTTCCGCCACCTCCTCATCTTTAAGCTTTCCCTCCAGCCTAAGGCGATCCAAGGTTCGCAAAGACTCAAGACGGGTAATCTCGCTGGTGTAGCCTTCATCCCACCGCCCCCATTCTTTTATCGCCCCCGGTTGTCCCAGAAGTTTTCTTAAGATAACCGACGTGTCCAAATAGGCCTTCATCTTCGATCGCGTTCTTCGCGCAGAACTCCGAGTTCGTCAATTTTTTGTTTAACGGACTTGATTTTAAGATTTCTAAGCCGAGCGGGACTTTTGGATGCGGGAGTCAAAGCCGCCTCGTACATACTTGTCCCGCGAAAAGGTTCCATTTTTGCGACTGATGTTTTTCTGTCCATAACGATAATCTCGTGGCCTTCCTTGACTCGTCCAAGATAGAAACTAAGCCGCGCTTTCAAATCGGCAATGTTGACTTGAATCATGACTATAGGGTAGTCATAAATAGACACATTGTCAATAGCATTTTTTCCGTTTTTTGCCATGCTTTGATAATTTGATAGAGTAGTCTCATGTTTCGCATCGGAGTCCTCCAAAATCATCCGCGCTTTTTGAAAGTTCGGGAAAACATCGCTGAGGCGTTTAGCCTCATGGAAAAATCGCGCGCGGATTTATGGGTTTTACCGGAGTTTTTCGCGACAGGGTATAATTTCAAGACCCAAAAAGAAGTCTCATCCGTCGCCGAACCCATCTCAAACGGAATGACTTCCGGACTTCTAAGCTCATGGGCGAAAAAAAATGATTGCGCCGTCATTGCGGGGCTTCCCGAAAAATGGGGGGCCAAAATCTATAATAGCGCGGTTTTTGTCACCGCCGACTCCGTTTCTGTCTACCGAAAAACCCATCTTTTTGGGGCCGAGAAAAAATTCTTTTCTCCCGGAAACACTGGATTTTGGACGCGCTCATTTAAGGGCGTTCAAGTGGGACTGATGATCTGCTTTGACTGGTTTTTTCCGGAATCGGCGAGAACTCTTTCGCTTAAGGGCGCTCAAATCATTGCCCACCCCGCGAATCTGGTTTTGCCTTGGGCGCCCGAAGGAATGAAAATCCGCAGTCTTGAAAACCGCGTCTTTACGGCGACCGCCAATCGCGTCGGAGCGGAAAGAGGCCTTCGCTATATCGGCTCTTCTCAAATCACCAGTCCCAAGGGAGAGCTTTTGTCTCGTTTAAGTGGAACGCGCGCCGGCATTTCCGTCATCGCTATCGATCCCGCAAAAGCGCTTGACAAAAAAATCAACAAGGCCAACGATCTTTTTAAAGACCGCCGGGAGAAATTTTATGTCTGAGATGAAACCAAAACCCGTCCGCGCTTCTCTAACTCAAATTTCGGATTTGACGAGTCCGGTTAACGCCAACATCAACGGCTCGGTTTTTGGCGGCGTGATCTTGGCCATCGTGGACAAAGCCGCGGCGGTTTGCGCCATGAGGCACGCGGAAAAGCCTTGCGTCACCGTCGCGATGGAGCGGGTTGAGTTTTTGGTGCCTATCTATATCGGCGACTATATCATCGCCGAGGCGCATATTAATTTCGCCGGGAAAAGCTCGATGGAGGTGGGAGTTGAGGTCTACGCGGAAAACCTTTCCAGCGGCACGCGAAGGCACACCAATTCTTGCTTGGTCACCATGGTGGCCGTTGGCCCAGACGGACGCCCGACCGCGATTCCGCCCCTTTCCATTGAAACTCCGGAAGAGAAAACGCGCTTTGAAGAGGCGCGCCTTCGCCATCAAAACCGCCGGGCGCAAAAGATGAAGCCTCATGAGGGCTAATCTTCACTAAAATTTTCTAATTTTTGAGAGTCATGACCTGGGTCTTAACGGTCTTTCCCGTTTCCAGGTATGTTTTTAGCTTCGCCAAACAGTCTTCCCATCCCGCCCGTGCGCCTATGATGTATTTAGCCAATCGCGGTTTCGTCGAAAACCCGGGATGAATTAACGTCACTCTGGAATAGGGACCATGAGCTTCGATAAAAATGGTAGAGAGAGGCGGGTGTTTCCATTTGGGACTCACTTCCCAAATCCAAGCGATTTTTTTGCTTGGCTCAAGATCGACAAAGACCCCGCAGACCTCTCCGGTCGCGGTATGAGGGGGAAATAAGCGCTTTGACTTTTCTCCTTCTGTTTTAATTGTAGGCCAAAGAAGGCGAAAGCGCCCCATGTTTTTCGCGTTGGTCTCCGCGCCTTCCAGCCACCAGCGGCACAAAGTCCTGGCCGAGGTCAACGCCTTATAAATTCTTGTGGGGCTTGCCAGATCGGA
>JAKAQV010000113.1 GCA_021819565.1 bacterium
GATCTCCAGGGTTCGGTTGGGGCCAGCGGAGATTTGGCGCCTCAAGCCCATATGGCGCTTTTACTGATTGGAGAAGGAAACGCTTTTCTTAAAGGGAAACTCATGAAAAGTTCCCAGGTTCTCCGCGCTATTGGGTGTTCTCCGATTCATCTGGAAGCCAAGGAAGGCCTTTCTCTTATCAATGGAACACAGGCGATGCAGGCGGTGGGGGGACTTTCTTTATCTTTCGCCTACCGAGTCTTTGACGCGGCGCAAAAGGCGGCCGCCCTAAGTTTAGAAGCCCTCACCGGAACTCCGGCCCCCTTTGAAGATCAAATTCAAAAACTCAAGCCCCATCCGGGACAAATAGAGGCGGCAAAGCGGCTGAAAGGTCTTCTTAAAGGCAGCCCCTTAAGAGAATCCCACCGGACGGGCGATCCCCGCGTGCAAGATCCTTACAGTCTTAGATGCCTTCCGCAGGTCCATGGCGCGGTCTTAGACGCGCTTGAGTTTTCAAGAAAGACGGTCGAACGCGAAATGGAAAGCGTAACGGATAACCCCATCGTGTTTCCCAATGGAGAAATTATTTCCGCTGGAAATTTCCACGGCCAAGCCTTAAGTTTCGCCTTTGATTTTTCCGCTATCGCGCTTACCGCGCTGGGGAACATGTCGGAACGGCGGATTTTTCAGCTCATTTTGGGGCAAGCCCCGCGACTCAAACCCTTTTTAGCGCAGCGCCCCGGGCTTGAATCCGGCTGGATGATCGCTCAAGTCGCGGCGGCCTCTTTAGCCTCCGAAAATAAAATTCTGGCCCATCCTTCTTCCAGCGACTCCATACCCACTTCCGCCAATCAAGAGGATTTCGTCAGCATGGGAATGGGCGCTGCGTTAAAGCTCAAAAAAATCCTCAACAATGTTTCCCGGATTATCGCCATTGAAATTCTTTGCGCATCCTCCGCGATGGAATATCACAAACCTCTCAAACCCGGCCCCGGGGTCTCAAGTTTCCTTAAAAAGCTCCGGGAACAAATCTCGCCGGATCTTCGAGATCGTCCGCTTTCCAGCGAAATAGAAAAAGCCCGTCTTCTCATTTTAGATGGTTATTTCGATTGACAAACGCCTTAAACTTCTCTAAGATAAAACCATGAACGCCTATACGAGCTTGATTCTAGATCCGTTAAGCGATGCGCTGAATCGTTTCGCCTCGCATCTGCCGCAGCTTGCCGCGGCCATTGTCTTATTGATTATCGGGATGTTTGTCGCCAGGGCTCTAAGAACGGTCGTTGACAAGCTCTTTGAGCGCGCCCATCTCGATGACTACACCAGCCGCATTGGGCTCAACGAGGTCTTCTCGCATTTGGGCTTTGGGAAATCGCCCGCCTACGTGGCTTCTTTTCTCATCTACTGGTTTGTGCTGTTTATATTCATCATCTCGGCCGCCAACGCGGTCAATATGACGGTGGTGTCAAACCTCTTAGAGCAATTCGCTCTTTTCTTGCCGACGCTGGTCGCGGCCCTCTTGATTTTGTTTGCCGGCCTTTTCTTCGCGCGCTTTTTGTCGACCGTGGTTGAAAACGCAGCAAAATCAAACGGACTTTCAGGCAGCGCGTTTCTCGCCCAGATTACCTACACCTTCGTTCTTATTTTCACCGCGATGACCGCCCTTGAGCAATTAGGATTTAAAATGGAACTCTTAACTGTCGCTATCGAGATTCTCTTTGCCTCAATCGGCTTAGCAGCGGCGATCGCTTTTGGCCTAGGTGGGAAAGACGCGGCGGCGGAACTGATTCGAGATTTCGTCAAAAAATCAAAAGGTTGAAATCTTGGGCCGTAGAGGATTTGAACCTCTGACATCTGTCGTGTGAGGACAGCGCTCTACCGCTGAGCTAACGGCCCGGTTCCTTTAATTTTACAATAATTAGGGACAGTCCCCAACTCTGATGAAACTTTTAACTTTTGAGGTACCTTCTCCCATCGGCCCGCTCACGCGCCTGGGGGCGCTCCTCAATCATCGTATTTTTGATCTGAACCTCGCCACCCGCCTTCGCTTTGAGTCCGAAAAAAAATCAAATCCGCAAAAACTGGCCGACGCTCTTGTTCCCCCTGAAATCATCGCCTTTTTGGAAATGGGGGAAGAAGCTCTCGCCGCGGCCAGAGAAACCCTGGGGTTTCTCTCTAAAAATTTCCCTCAAAAAATTCCTACGGGAACCAATGGCGAAAAAATTGAGCGCTCGGAATCCGATATCCGTTTTCTGGCCCCGGTGCCGAATCCGCCGTCTCTGAGAGACTTTTTCGCTTTTGAAGATCACGCCCTAGAGGCTTCCAAGCGCCGCAACGAAAATTTAAGCGAAGCCTGGTATGATCAGCCGATCTACTACAAAGGAAATCACCGAGAAATTTATGGACATAAGGCCATCATTCCCTGGCCCCGCTATACCCGCCGTTTTGATTTTGAGCTTGAGATCGCCTGCGTGATCGGCAAAAAAGGCCGCGACATCTCCATCCAAGACGCCGGGAAATATATCGCCGGATACGCCATCCTCAATGATTTTTCCGCCCGCGACATTCAAAAAAATGAGATGGTCTGCCGCATGGGCCCCGCCAAGGGAAAAGATTTCGCGACCGGTCTTGGGCCTTATCTGGTCACTCCCGATGAAATCAAAAATCCGAATAATCTCTCCATGTCGGTTTCCATTAACGGAGAGAAATGGAGCGAAGGCAACTCAGGGGGAAGGTACTGGAGTTTTGAGACGATGATTTCTCACGTCTCCCAGGAAGAAACGATTTATCCGGGGGATATTTTAGGCTCGGGAACCTATTACCGAGGCTGCGGGCTCGATCTCAATCGTTGGGTCAAGCCTAACGACTCAATTGAACTGGAAGTGGAAGGTCTTGGGAAACTCCTCAACACGGTCGGAACGCCTCAAGAACAAAAACAGCTTAAATACCCGAAAAAAGAAACCCATGTCCTTGATCGTTAAGCGCGGAGATGTTCCCCGAACTCCGCACACGGAATTCTACGGAAGAAAAAATCTCTTATCCCTTGAGGAAATTCACGGAACTTACGGTTTTTCCGGAGCCTTCTCCCGGAAAATGCATCTCTGCCGCTATCCGACCATTTTGGTCGAAAAACCTAAACTTCTGCCGCTGAGTCTCTCAAGTCCCGTTCTTCAAAACGCGCCTCTAAGCCCCTATCATATTTTGACCGGCAAAATACCTTATCAGGGCGTTTTCGAGCGTTCCAGACATTCCCTTCTCAAGGGCCCAAGCGCCGTCATTTCCGTTTCCAAGCCGGAAGAGACGGGAAAAGACAATGAATTTTTCAGGAACGCGGAAATGCATGAGTGCCTTTTTGTTCAAGAGGGAAACGGGGTTTTGGCGAGCGAATACGGCGAATTAAAGTTTAAAGAGAAACAATATATCGTCATTCCCAAAGGAACGACTTATCAATTTCGCCTTTTAAGCAAACGCGCCTTTTTTCTCATTATCGAATCTCTTTATCCCATTCGATTCGCGCCGCATTACCTCAACTCCGAAGGCCAGGCCACTTTAATGTCGCCGGTCATTGAAACCGAAATCGGGCTTCCGGAGTTTAAAGAGCCGCGCGATGTTCTAGGGAAATTTAATATTTTATCGAAGCACAATGGCGGGAAACTCACTCAAATAGTCTTGGGACACCATCCTTTCGATTTAGTGGGTTGGGAGGGGGCTCTTTATCCTTTTGTCTTTGACACCTCCGATCATCACTCTATCGCCCGCGAAATTCATACCGCGCCTCCGGTGCGCCAAACTTTTCAAGCGGGAAACGCTCCCCACTCCGGATTCTCCATCTGCACTTTCCGCGCCCAGATTGAAGGCTGGAACCCCAAGGACGTGCCCGCGCCCTACGCGCACTATAACGTCGACTCCGATGAAATGATGTTTTTTTCAAACACAACTTACGGAGCCAGAACCGGAATCGTCGAACCCGGTTCCATTACCTTTCACCCCGCGGGGCTCCCGCACAGCCCGCATGGAGACGCCGCAAAAAAATCCTTCAAATCCCGAGGCAAGCTCTCGGATTATTTGGCGGTCATGCTAGACACTTTTTTTGAGTCTCTTTTGCCCACGAAAGAAGCCCAGAAATTTTGCGAACCCGGCTATCCGCTTAGCTGGGCCAAAGCGGAGGAAAAAATAATCCGTCACCCCGACGGAAGTCGGGGTCCAGGAACTAGATTCCGGCAACAGCCGGAATGACAGATTGAGACCTTGGATATGCCTTCAATCGATGTGGAAAAACTAAGCGTCCGGGAACGCTACCATCTTTTAGTCTCAACCGTCATTCCGCGCCCGATTGCCTGGGTCTCCACCCTCAACGACAAAGGTCAAACCAATCTCGCGCCGTTTAGTTTTTTTAACGCCATTGCCGCCAACCCCATGAGCGTCTGTTTCGCTCCGGTCAATGACCGCAACGGAAAACTCAAGGACACTCTTTTAAACATCAAGGAAACCGGCCAATTTGTCGTCAATATCGTCAATGAAGACAACGCCGAAAAGATGAACGCCACCTCCGAAACCTATCCCTATGGGGTCAGCGAATTTGAGAAAGTAGGTTTGACTCCTGTGCCCTCTCTTAAGGTCAAAGCGCCCCGGGTCAAGGAATCTCCGGTTCAGATGGAATGCGAGCTTCTTCAAATTGTCACTTTAAGCGAAGGCCCGTTGGGGGGAAATCTCGTCATCGGGAAAGTCGTCGTCTTTCACGCCGATGATCAAATATGGAATAATGGCGATATCAAGCATCAAGATTTAAAAGCCGTCGGGCGCATGGCGGGAAACTGGTATTCAAGAACCCGCGACGCCTTTGAATTGATAAGACCCAAATAAAAAAATCGAGGAGAAGCTTTCATGAAAAAACCGTTTATGAATTTTGTCGTCGACCATATGACCTTCTTGGTCGAGCCGCGTTTTTACCCTGTCACCTACGCGCTTTTTAGAATTATCTTTGGCCTTGGAGATGAGGATATCATCTATAACAAACGCCGCAAATGGCCGGGAGAAAACCAGGAAAAATCGATGACCTTCGCCGCGCGCTTGGGGCGTTATGAAGGCAAACCCGGGCTTGATCAATCCATCATAGCGGTCGTTCAACCCTCCGAGCCAGAGTCTCAACCCTCTCACGTCCGGGAAATGCTTAAAACCAGGGGCGGCTCGGCTCATTGGCAGCATATCGCGCTTAGAACGCCGGATTTGATTTCATTTCACCAATACGCCGCCGAGCGCGGAGTCAATTTCATCACGCCTATTCTCAAGGACGCCGAAGAAGATCTTATCCAGGTCTTTAGCGGAGAGTGGAAACTCCCTCAAATGCCGCCCAGCGGAATCTTCTTTGAGTTTGTCCAGCGCAATCCATCTAAGGAACTCCTTGAAAAAATAAGTTCCAATCGCGAGGCCTTTTTTAGGGACAAAACATTCCTGGGGCTTTATCAGGAGAAAGAAGCGGAATACCAAAGCAAAAAGGTCCGCCCTTTCATCGACGACGAGCTGTTTTTCGAGATTGAAAAATCTCTGGCTGGAAAGCCCATTTGGGAACTCAAGAGTCAAGATTTCCGCCTGGTTGAGGAAAAGATGAAAGATTACGCGCGTTCAAATAAGGCAACCGTTCAATAAACCCAGTGGCCGTTCCAGAGTTTGTCAAGAAATTCCGGCCATGGCAGGATGTCGATGCCATCAATCCTTCTTCGGCGATGGTCGAATGACGCCACGACGTAATTTTTGATCAGTTTTTCTTCCCGAAGCGCGCGCAATCCTTTGAGCATACGGTCATGGACAAGTTCGGAAGCTTTTACTTCGACGGCAAGATCGCGGCCGATGATAAAATCTACTTCGAACTGGCTTGTGCTTCGCCAATACGCCAGGGGTTTGCGGATGCGGTGGTAACTCAGAAACGCGCGAATTTCCATGGCGATGAAATGCTCAAAGGCTTTGCCCACCATTGGGCTCTTCGGCGCCAGGGCCCCGCGGTGCGATAAAAATCCGGCGACGCCGACATCGAACAAATATATTTTGGAACGGGTAATGGCCTTGCGCTTTTGCGTCGCCAGAAACGGCGCTACTTCAAAACCGATAAAAGCGCGGGCAAATCAAGAATACGCCGGTAATTCATCGCGTTTTTCCGGGAGGCTTTGTCTTTGGTTTGCATAGCGGATTTATTATACTGAATATCATGATAATCCACAACTTGATTGCGGATTACGCGCGTTCAATCAAGGCAACCCTATAACCTC
>JAKAQV010000114.1 GCA_021819565.1 bacterium
TATCCACAGTATTCACAAAAAATTTTTTATAAACAAATTTTTTAAGGTTTAAGCTCTTTATCCCCATCTTTGTCACTCAAATTTTTTATCTTCAACCATTTTGATATCGGATTGAAGTTTATTGATCATTTCCAGGAAAAAAGGGTCTTCTTCGACTTTTTTCCTGATTTTATCCCGCGCGTGGAGGACAGTCGTATGGTCTTTTCCCCCAAACGCTCGCCCGATATCTTTTAGGGACATATCGGTCATCGCGCAGCACAAATACATGGCGACCTGTCTGGGAATGGAAATAGAAGCGTAACGGTGACTCCCTTTTAAATCTTTAACATCGACCGAATATTTATAAGCGACAACCCTTTGAATTGTCTCAACGGATATAGAATACGAATTTTCATTGGCGATTGAATCTTTTAAAATTTCTTTCGCATAATCAATCGAGAGGGGGTTCCCTGTCGCCAAAGAAAAAGCTTTAAGGCGAATTAAGGCTCCTTCCAAAGCGCGAACATTGGTTTTAATGGAGCTGGAGAGAAATAAAATCACGTCATCCGGGACAAAAAAGCCTTCAAGCTCAGCTTTTTTCCTTAAAATGGCGATTCGGGTTTCTATATCCGGAATCTTGATATCGGCGATAACCCCCCATTCAAGCCTTGAAATCAGGCGCTTTTCATAGGGGGTCATTTCTTTGGGAGAGCGGTCCGATGATATTACCAATTGCTTATGCGCGTTAAAAAGGGCGTTAAAGGTGTGAAAAAACTCCTCTTCGCTTCTTTCTTTAGCGATTAAAAATTGCAAATCGTCCATTAAGAGACAATCTAAACTCCGATATTTGTTGCGGAAATTCTCGGTCGTGTTGTGGCGGATACATTCCACATACTCGTTGACAAATTGTTCGGAAGTGGTGTAGAGAACGCGGGCGGATGGATTTTCTTTTCTCACGGCGTGCCCTATCGCGTGCATGAGATGAGTTTTTCCAAGCCCTACGCCGCCATAGATCACGAAGGGATTATACTGAGTCCCCAGTTTTTTGACGATGGATTCGGCTGTCGCATGGGCAAAACGGTTGGAAGCCCCAACGACAAAAGTCGAAAAAGTATATTTAGGATTTAAGTCGCTGGCTCTAAAATCATACTGAGGGCTTGGCTCGGAAATAGGATCGGGTTCAAGAATACCGTTTTTAATATCCTTGGCCAGATCGTAATCATAATCGATGGTAGACACCGATTCCAGATTTTTTTTCAAATGATCTAAAATTTTTTTCTGATAATTTTTTTTGATCCAGTCGGAAAAATATTTATTGGGGACCTTAAGGCGCAAAACCCCGTGATCTAAATGAATTGATTCAATGGGTTGGAGCCACAAGTCCGCTTGTTCATCCCCAATTTCCCCGCGGAGTTCATTGATGGTTTTTGACCATAGAGCGGTTATTTGCAAGTTATCCACAGGTTTTCCACCTATGTGAATTTGTAGGGATATTTTTTAAATTATATTTTAAAAATAAGCGTTTTTTAGTCAAAAATTTAGTCAAAAACGGCCCCCACGGCAAATTAATTCATCTGATATAAAAGAAACAGGAATGCGAACATGAGGCGCATTCCTTATCTTTATCTTAGCTCATTTCTCGACGAGAGTCAAACTGAATTTAAACGGAGAGATTGAATTTATGCGGAATGTGATAGGATTAGGGAATGAATATGGTGGAAGAATTTCTAAAATTGATGAATAATAGCGCCGTCATCGAGGTGATGGTCAATGAAGATGGAGCGGTTTACATCGAACGTTCAGGACTTTCTTTTGTCGAAAAAACTTCTCTGGTTATCGGAAATCCGGAACGTCAAGAGGTTTTAAAATCCATAGCCGGGACGGTAACCCTGACTCCTCAAAGGCCTTATGCGGATTTACTCGGCGTTGACGGTTCTCGAATACACGCAATCGGCTATCCGATTGTTAAATCTCTCGCTTTGACGGTTCGCAAGCGCCCTCAGAAACGTCCTTCAATTGAAGAGATGGTCCAACTCCAAACCTTAAGCCCCGCCTGCGCGAATTTTCTTGTCTATGCTGTTCAATTAAAGAAAAATATCATGATCTGCGGGGGGACCAGTTCCGGAAAAACAACCTTGCTCAACGCCTTGGCGGCGCATTGCCAAATGCAAGAGCGAATTTTGGTGCTTGAGGATACTCCGGAACTCACCTTGCCCCAGCCGCATGTGATGTATTTAAGGACGCGGATTGCCGATCAAGGCGGGCTTCCTGATATTACGCTCAGAGAGCTCGTCATCAACACGCTTCGGATGCGCCCCGACCGCCTGATCGTCGGGGAATGCAGAGGACCGGAAGCGGCCGATATGTTGGGAGCCATGAATGTGGGACAAGATGGACTCTTAAGTACGCTTCATGCCAGTTCTTCCCGCGAGGTCTTATCAAGACTCGAGACCTTGGTTTTAATGTCGGGAATCGATATGCCGATCAAGGCGGTTCGCTCTCAAATTTCGACCGCGCTTGATTTGATTGTCTTCATGGCGCGTTTGGCGGATGGAAAACGGCGGGTTATTTCTGTCGTTGAAGTGACCGGAATGGAATTAGACAATATCACCCTATCGGAACTTTTTTCAGCCGATATCCGAAAATCGTCGGAGGGGATGTCTGTGTCGCTTAAAGGCACGGGCCTAAGACCCAAATTTTACGATCAATTAAGGAGCCAAGGTTTTGAACCGCCGATGAATTTTTTTGAGAATTCATGAGTCTCAGCGTTCGCTTAGTCCTTGTCTTTTCGCTTTACGGCCTCATTCTGGCCGCCGGTTTTCAATATCTTTACGTCTTGTCGGTCAAACGTGAATCCTTTCTATTGGCCGAGAATATGGCTAAATCCGAACAGAAAGCTATTGAGGTCCTCATTAATAAAGACGCGGCGCGCGGACATTGGCGTCAGGTCGAGAAATACCTCGGAGATATGATTCGCCAGACAGGCATTGCCTCGATTTCTATTTTGGATAATCGCGGAAAATATTTATTGCGCAGGTCCGATCAGATGATGTGGATTAAACGTCTCCCCCACCCCGGTCTTTCCATGGCCAAATGTTCGGACGGTTTTTATGATTTAGAATCTCCTTTTAGACTCCCTCGGGGGCGCTGGGGCAAGCTATTGGTCTCCTTTCATACCGATTCTGTGGAAAATAGCTTAAGCCGCATACAGGTCCAAGCGATTGCCTCTGGGGTCATGGCTTTTTTGGCCATTATCCTCAGCGCTTGGCTTATGGGGACATGGCTCGGTTTTCGCCTTGAGCGCTTGGTTCCTCGGATTGAATCCTTGGCGAAAGACCCGGAAAACTTTAAGCCCATTAAACTAGACGGAAAAATAAAAGACGAGGCATGGCGATTAACCGAGGCTTTTAATTCCTTGGGGCACTCTTTGAAAAAAGAAATTCGCCGCCGCGCCGAGTTGGAGGCGGAAAAAGCGGAACTGGCGGCGATGTTGGTTCATGATTTTAAAAGTCCGATCACGGTCATTCGAGCCGGAATTTCCTTTATTGATGAAGAGGTCTCAGAGAAATTACCGCGCCAAGACTGGCTCATTCTCGAGAAAACTTTTAGGATGGTCCAATCTTCCATGGAACGCCTCCATCGGATGGTGGAAGACGTTTTGCAGCTGGCTAAAATGGAGGAAAAGTCTTATTCCCAAGACGCCTCTTTTGTCGATTTGGGAGCGATGATTGTTTCCGCTCAAAGAGATTTTGATTTAGTGGCTAAATCCCGGGGCCAGACGATTTCAGTTGAGCCGATAGCCAAGGCCTACCCGCCCGTTTTGGGAGATCCGATCTTGCTCAGAAGGGTGCTTGATAATCTGATCTATAACGCCATTGAACACACCCCGCAAGGAGGGGCTATCCAACTTTCCATTTCAAAAACGCATGAAGGCGTTCGAGTCAGCGTCTTAGATTCCGGTCCCGGAATTCCCAAGGAGGCCAGAAAGGATATTTTCAAAAAATTCTTTCAAAAAGAGATTAAACGTCATATCGGCAACGTCGGCTTGGGGCTTGCCTTATGTGAAAAGGTGATTTTAAGGCATGGTGGAATCATTGGTATCGAGGACGCAAAGCCTAGAGGAGCCTGCTTTTACTTTATTTTGCCGGAAGCGCGAGAGGCGTAGGCGCTTTGAGCTTTCGCGAATAGAGATTTGACCGCGTCCAGGTGAAGCCCGATGACGTTGTCCAAGGGGCCGTCAATGGATTCGATAAAGGGATCGTCTCGGTCTTGAACGGCGTAAGAGCCGGCTTTATCCAAGTGCTTTCCGGCTAAAGAGGACAACTCTTTTTCCCCCAATTTCTTGGCCTTAAGACTAGTGACCGAGGCGGTTTTAAAAATCGTTTTCCCGCCGTTGGTAACGAGAGCCGCCCCGGTATAGACCTTGTGCTTTTGCCCGTTGAGAAATTCAAGGATGCGCCTTGAGTCTTTGGCGTTTCTCGGTTTTCCGATAATCTTTCTTCTTGACACAACTGTGGTGTCGGCTCCTAAAACCCAAGATTCTTTGTTTCTTTTGGCCACAAATAGCGCTTTTTTGACCGCCAGTTGAATAACCATTTTTCGGGGGTTTTTCTCGCGGGTATTTTCCGAGACATGGCTGGGAATAATTTTAAACGGGATTTTTAGTTTAGAGAGAAGTTTTTTGCGTTGGGGAGAGGAGGAGGCTAAAATGAGCGGCTTTGGTAGACGCATTATTTGGTATTTTCCCTGATCCAATGAAGATAAGAAGAATGTCCGTCTTGAATATCAAGAGTCAAAAATTCCGGAAGTTCATAACTATGGTGATGGAGTATCCATTTTTTGAGGCGTGGAATTAAAGCGGAGCGGGTTTTAATCAATAGAAGAATCTCTTTTTCCGATCGCGCGCGGTTTTTCCAAAAATAAAAAGACGCCGAGATGGGGATTAAAGAGACGCAGGCGGCTAGTTTTTCTTTGACTAAGGCTTGAGATAATCTTCGGGCTTCCGAATTTTTTGAGACCGTAGTCAATGCCAGGCAAAATTGTGGCTTATGCGACTGAGAGTTTGAATATTTTTTCACCGATAGGTATGAGAGCCGATCACCATGATTTTAAGCATATTAGAGGCTTTGTGTTTGGCGGTGCCACCGGCGGTGATGAGAGCGGTCTGTCCTTTTTTGATCAAGCCTCTTTTAAGCAGATTTCGCTCTCCCGTTGAGAGCATCTGATCAGTGGAACTTCCCAAGGGAGAAATCACCGGGGTAATGCCCCAATAAAGCGCGAGTTGATTGAACGTCGCTTGAAGAGGCGTTAAAGCGTAGATCGGCGCATTGGGCCTATATTTGGACATGACCTTGGCCGACCATCCGGTCATTGTATAGACGATCACCGCATCAGCCCCGGTTACATCGCAGGCGTCATGGGCCGACCGGGCCAAGGCGTTGGCAAACCCGGTTTTAGAATTATCGTTGATTCCATGCGGGATATTATTGTAGCGAAACGGCGAATTCTCGGCTTTTTGGATAATGTCGGTCATGATTGAGACCGCTTCCACCGGATATTTACCGACGGCGGTTTCCGCCGAAAGCATGACGACATCAGCGCCGTCATAGATGGCGTTTGCGACATCCGAGGCCTCGGCCCTTGTCGGGGTCGATTTTGAAATCATGGATTCAAGCATTTGGGTGGCCACAATTCCAAGCTTTCCCATTTCATTGGCTTTTTTGATCATCTGCTTTTGAAGATTGGGAACTTCCGCCGGAGATAATTCTACCGCCAGATCCCCTCGAGCGACCATGATTCCATCTGACAACTTGAGTATCGAGTCTAGATTTTGGATGCCAAGAGGATGTTCGATTTTTGCGATGATATTCATATGGGAATTCGCGGCCTCGATGATTTTTCGAGCCATCATCACATCCTCGGGTCTTCGGACAAAGGAAAGGGCGACATGGCTAATACCCATTTTAATTCCCACTTTTAAATCTTCGATATCTTTGCGGGTTAAAGCGGGAAGATCGATATCGGCTCCCGGGAGATTCATTCCTTTGTGTTCGGAGAGCATTCCGCCAACAATGACTTTACAGTCGACAAAATGATCGCCTTTTTTAACGACCTGTAAAACTTTGGACCCGTCATCTAATAAAATTTTGGACTTAAGAGAAACCGACTGAGGAAGTTTTTTGAA
>JAKAQV010000115.1 GCA_021819565.1 bacterium
AAAAAGGAGCGGGGACAGCTCTGGATAATGCCGTTGGGGCGTGGGCTTTTTTATCGGCCTGGCCCCATCTCAAGAATCAGGAAATTCAAAAAAAAGCCGAGCGCGCGCTCAAATTCATTCAAGAGAAACTCTACGATCCTTTGCTGGGCCTCATTAGCCAGTTTCCGCCCGGCTCTTCGAGTTTGGAATACGGGCGTTTGGCGGATTCTTCTTGGGCCGCCCTGGCCTTGACCGAGGCCTATCTTCAAAGCGGCAATAAGTCTTATCGCGATTTCGCCGATACTTTAGCCAAATACCTTTTTCAGGAATTGTGGGATAGAGACAAGGGAGCTTTTTTATCTCGACCGGGCATGGAATCTTCTCAAACCGGCGTTTCCCCCCAAGCGATTTTAGATAATTCGGTGGCCTTAGAGGCGCTTTGGAGATTGGGCTATCTAAAAGGGCAAAATACTTATTTTAAATGGATTGATTTGGCTCTCCACCGCTTTTTAGATCAAGCTGATGCTCAAGATGCCGCAGTTTATCTCGCAAAAATATTGGATATGCGCCTTGAGGGTCGAATTGAGCTTGAGATTGTCGGTTCTGCTCATCAAGCGGATTCTCAAAAAATACTTGAGGCGTTGGCTTGCCTCTACGCGCCGAGGAAAATTATTTCTTTTATTAATCCCGAGGATCAAGATTACATTCTCGCCCACGGCTTGGAAGCGCCGTCGTACCCGAGACTTTTTGGCTGCGTGGATCTAAAAAAGCGGGCCGACACGGCGGAAACAAACCTTGATGCGGTTTCATCCGTTCTTGATGCCGCATGGCGCCGCTAAAAAAGGGGCAGTTCCTTTTTTAGTCAAACTGGGGTGGCTGAGGGGACTTGAACCCCCGACCTCCTGGTTCACAGCCAGGCGCTCTAACCAGCTGAGCTACAGCCACCGTAAGTTCGACGCTCTCGATTATACTATTTCGCCGGGAGGGGGGCAAAAAATAGTATATTCAAGTTAGGATGGCTTTTTTAAAGAGCGAAGCGCCCAATTGCGACTGGTGTCCGCACAAGAAAACCTGCTTTTATAATTTCTTGGGCGATTCCGAGTCCAAAAAGGCTTGGCGGGAGATGCGGGTCGCGTCTCGTTTTAAATCCGGGGAAGTAGTTTTCCATGAGGGAACTCCGGCTCCGGGTCTCTATGTCATTTGTAAGGGAAGCGCGAAGGTTTATAAATCGACCAGAACCGGGCAGCAGTTAATCGCGCGGATCGAGCTTGCGGGAGATCTCTTGGGGCATATCACCCTTTTGGCCGATGAGGGCCCTTACACCGGAACCGCCGAGACCTTGGAGCCGAGCGTCATTTCCATGATCGAATCAAAAAATTTCTTTGATTTCTTGGCGCGGTTTCCCGATGCCACGCGGGCTCTTTTGCGGGAGTTGTCCCGGGACGTGCGCCGGGGAGAAAACAAAGCTCGCGACATCGCTTTTAAATCCGCCAAATCCCGCATTGCCGACACCTTGATTCGGACCGCGCGTCCGCAAGGGAAATCCTATCCCCTTTTCATCAACATCAAGAGAAAAGATTTGGCTGAGATGGCGGGACTCACTTTAGAAACCTCGGTTCGCACGCTTCACGAGCTTGAGCTTAAAGGCTTGATTAAGCGCGAGGAAAAAAGCATCAAGATACTCAAAGAAGAAGAGTTAAAACGCCTCGCCTCTTCTTCCAGTTAAGGGGCAATCTAACCCTTAGGTTCCGAAAATCCTGTCGCCGGCGTCTCCCAGTCCCGGGACGATATATCCGGATTTATTTAAGATCGGATCGATGACGGCGGTGTAGATGGGAACATCGGGATGGGCTTCCTGAACGCGCTTAATTCCCGCCTTGCAGGAAAGAAGAGTCAAAAGGGAAATTTGTCTTGCCCCGTCGGTTTTAAGAATTTGAATGGCCTCCGACGCAGAACCCCCGGTGGCGAGCATCGGGTCGCACAAGACGACGAAGGAATCCGCTATTTGAAGAGGGAGCCTCACGTAATAGCGGACCGGGTTTAATGATTCTTCGTTGCGGTAGAGTCCGATATGTCCGATGTGGGCGTTGGGCGCGATTTGGCTGACCCCGTCAACCATTCCGAGTCCGGCTCTCAAAATGGCGATGAGAGCGATTTCCTGGTCTATATATTCCGCCGGAGCGCTTTTGAGCGGGGTTTGAACGAGAGAGCGGCGCGTGTGGAGCCCCTTGAAAATATCATAGGCCATCAAGGCCGAGGCCTCGGCTAATATGCGGCGGAAATCCTCGGGGCGCGTTCGTTTATCTCTCAGGGCCGAGAGCTTGTCTTGGACCAGCGGGTGAGAACAGACGTTGACTTTCGCGGGCATGGGATTAATCTCCTAGCGTTTCTTTGATTTTTGACATTTTCGTCATTCCGGCTGCCTTGTCATTCCGGCGAAAGCCGGAATCCAGAACTTTCGAGAAAAACCTGGACCCCGACTTTCGTCGGGGTGACGACCGAAGGAAGCGTCACATCCATATTCGTTGAAGGGTGACGAATTGTAAAGGTATTTTTGAATCATTCCATTAGCGTTTTAATGACGACGGGTTTTTCTTTCGTTGGATGAGTCGATAGTAAAAAGCCTTCTTTAAAGCGAGAGAGAGCCTCTTTTATTTTTTTCTCATCCCGAGCGTAGAAAGCGGCGATGGGGTCTTGGGGCTTAACTTTGTCTCCGGATTTTTTGAAAAAATAAATTCCCGCGCCGTAATCTATCTTGTCTTCCGCCCGGTTTCGCCCGGCCCCCAATAAAACCGCCGCCTCTCCCGTTTTCCGGGCGTCGATGCGCGAGATAAATCCGGATTGGGAGGCTTTAAAGAGAATCATTTTTTTGGCTTTTGGAAGAAGGGAAGGGTCGTTTAAAACCCGGGCGTCTCCGCCTTGAGAAATGATGATTTGTCTCATGCGCTCAAGGGCCTGTCCGTTTTTAAGAAGTTTTTCCAGCTTCTCTCGGCCTTCATCGAGGGTCTTTGTCAATCGGGCGATTTTAAGCGCCCAAGCTCCCAAAGAGAGGGTGCACTCGACAAAATCGCGGGCGGAAAAATCGCCGTTGAGAATTTCGACGGCTTGCTTAATCTCAAGCGCGTTTCCGACCGCGCGCCCCAAGGGCTCATCCATCCGGGTTAAAACCGCGACGGCTTTAAGTTTTAGTTTTCGGCTGGTTTGAACGAGGGCTTCGGCCAAACTCTCGGCTTCTTGGGCCGTCTTAAAAATGGCGCCGGAGCCGACCTTGATGTCCAAAATCAATCCGTCTAAATCCTCCGCCATTTTCTTTGAAAGAATGCTTGAGACGATTAACGGCACGGAATCAACTGTTGATGTGGCGTCCCGCAGTTGATAGAGCTTTCTATCGGCGGGAGCGATATTTTGGTTTTGGCCGAAAAGGCAGACCCCGATTTTTTTGAGGCGAGATTCGATTTCGGATTTTGAAAACCTGACGCGAAAGCCTGGGATAGATTCCAGTTTATCCAAGGTTCCGCCGGTGTGCCCAAGGCCTCTTCCCGACATCATCGGGATGATTAGTCCCGCTTCCGCTAAAAGCGGGGCGAGAACCAGGGAAACCCCGTCTCCCACTCCGCCGGTTGAATGTTTGTCGATTTTGGGGCTTTTAAGGCTTTTTAAATTGAGAATTTCTCCGGACTGAGCCATCGCTTTTGTCCATTCCGCGATTTCATCTTTATCCATTTTGCGCCAGAGAGCGGCCATGAGCCAGGCGGAGAGCTGATAATCGGGAACGGAGTCTTGGGCGGCGGATTCGGCGATAAAACGTAATTCCTCGGGAGAATGGGAGAGCCCTAATTTTTTTTTCTCGATGAGCTCAATGAAGCGCAATCAATTCTCCTAGAACTTTTCCGATGGAGCTTGAAACTTTTTCTCCTAAAGACAAAACTTCATCGTGGCTGAGAAGCGCGCCTTGAATTCCGCTTCCCATATTGGAAACCCAGGTCAAGGCCGAAGTCTTAATCCCCATCTGGACCGCCGCGATGATTTCCGGGACTACTGACATTCCAACGACGTCTCCTCCCAGTTTCCGGAAGGCGCGGATTTCAGCGGGGGTTTCGTAAGTAGGGCCGGAGACGGCGACATAGACTCCCGCTTGAGCGCGGATTTTAAGCTTTCGGCAGATCGACAAAGCCGTTTGGACCATCCGGGGATCGTAGGCATGGCTGAGATCGGGAAACATCGCTCCAAATTCCGCGCTGATGAGCCCGCGGAGAGGATTTTGCCCCATGAGATTAATATGATCTTTAATGACCACGACACTTCCCGGCTTGATTTTCTTATCGAGAGATCCCACGGCAGCGGTGATGATCAGAGATTGAATGCCTAAATTCTTAAGGACGCGCAGCGGAAACGTGACTTCGGATAAATCGTGGCCTTCATAATAATGAAGGCGCCCCTGCATGATGGCGACCGGGAAGCCTTGGTAATGGCCGAAGACAAGCCGACCTAAATGTCCGGCGACATTGGTCTTGGGAAAACCGGGAATGTCTTGATAGGGGATTTCCCGGCGGTTTTCCAACTCGGGAGTCGCTTTGGAAAGCCCGCTGCCTAAAATCACTCCGGCGCGGGGTTTGATATCTGTTTGCTTGCGGATAAATTGGGTTGATTCCTCGATCATCTCAAGATAAATTCGCGTATTCATTTCGTCTTGAATTTTAGCACATCCGGCAGCGGGCGCGCCGTTTGCCCGAGGAGGTTGGTCAAGATTCTTTAGCGCGCGAGATTTTCTTGCGCGGTCAAAGAAGTCCAGACTTCATCGGTGTTTGCTGTTTGAAAATCCAGAATTTATGCCGATTAATTGCTCAGGATCCTAGGCCTTTTGGCCCATGTCATTTTCCTTGGGGCGTGGTATCATAAGTCACTCATGAGAAAAATCATAGGGAATTTTTTGTTGATTCTTCTAGCGCTTCTTCTACTGCCGATCTCTGCCTTTGCTCATTTGAGTTTAGATTATAGCGAGGTGGCGCCCCTTTCTGGAGATAGCGGTTGGAATCAGTTCAACTGGAATGCCACTTGGAATTCCTCCAAAAGCGGATTCGGAATATCTTTTTCCAACTATTATGCCGATTTCACTCATGGTGACTATCAAACGACAGCTCTGAGCGCCGAACATCAATTTAAATCTCAAACACTTCAGGCACTCATTGGCTTGACCCCCAGCAATAATGGTTATGGCAATTCTTTTTTTCAGCTGGAAAACAGCTTTCCTCTAATGGACAATCATCTGCGCGTATCGGGAGGGCTCACGCGAATTAACTATTGGGACAATCAAAATAATACAACCGCTAGCGCTGTAAACGCTCAAACTGACGTCCTTGAAAAGATCCATTGGGACATTGATTGGGGCAAAATAGAATTAGAGTCAGTCCAATCTTTCTACGATAAAAACCCCGATCTTACAGACATCAGGGCAGTGTTTGATCAAGAAATCGGCGGAATGGCCGCGCCTTTCTGGGGATTATGGCCAGACATTAGTTCAAAAATAAATCTTCAATCCAATCCTTTGTTCGGCGGAATATCTCCGTTTATTTCTTACGTCCACACGACCTTGCGACTTGGATTGCCAAGCTGGGACTCATACACTGCAGGTTTGGCCCTCAACTTAAAACTAGGCACGATTTCTCTTTCATATTCCTACTGGGAGCAAGCCACTTATTTTCCACATGCCAATTCTCTTTTCTTCAATATCAGCTTAAAAAGATTTTAGATATTCCCCCTGTGATTTAATTTTAAATCCATTTCAATACCAAGTTTTGGATGAGTCCTTGCCATTTTTTTTTTTTTCGAAACGGCTTTTGTCCGAGGCGGCTTTTGGAGATTTTTTAATGAGCGGGTTTTTCTTGCGCGGTCAAATAAGCCCAGGCCTCATCGGCGGTGTCTACGATTTTAAAAAGCGAAAGGTCTTCCGGCGAGATGACTCCCATTTTCGAGAAAGACTTGAAATTAAGAATTTGATTCCAATATTTTTTCCCGACCAGGACGATGGGAACGCGCGGGATTTTCCCGGTTTGAATTAAGGTCAGGGTTTCAAAAAGTTCGTCCATCGTCCCAAAACCGCCGGGGAAAAACGCGAGAGCGACCGCTCCGCGGCGGAGATTGATTTTTCTGGGAGCGAAAT
>JAKAQV010000116.1 GCA_021819565.1 bacterium
AGGAGAGACAAGGGCCGCGGTGTTAGACCCCGACTTTGACAGTTCAAAATTGAGAAGTCTTTATTTTTTCAGTGTTTTTTAATATTTCCTAAAAACTTTGTGTACCTACACTTCCGTCGGAGCGGATTTTCTCGATTTTGAGCACGCGGTCCGGTAATTTTAGCCGCATGAGCTCATATCCATCAGCCGCAATTCCCCTGATTTCATTTCGCACCCACGCCCGCGTTCCACGAACGTCTACCGGAACCGCATAAATTTCATTGAGCGCTCTAAACCACTGACCCACGGTGAACGCCGCCTTGCCCTTGCGAAAATCACGAATCAAGATCGCTTCCACATAATAAGCCAACAAACATAAAAGAACATGGGATTGAATCCGTGAATCGACCCAATGAAACATCGGCCGCGTTTGGATCGGACCCTTAATTTCCCCAAAAGCGTCCTCCACGCGCCACAGATCTCTGTAGCAGTCATAAATTTCTTCATCCCGCAAAACCGCCTCCGAGACATTGGTCAACACTCCAAAAAATCCATCGCGTTTCCCGGCCGCGGCGATCGCCTCTTCATCAATTTTCGGCGTCCCCTCATTTAATCCTTTTAAGAACTGTCGATACCCCTTATGCGTCACGAATTGTTTGGGCTCGGGGTTTTTCTTGTCCAACCGCTCTCGGATTTTCTTTACGATCTCTTCCCGAATGAAGGCGTCCCTATCAGCGCGTTCCTGGCTCCACGTCACGATCAAGCGGTCCCCTTGGTATTTCATTTCTCGCATCAGCAAGGAGCCGTCCTTGTTTAGTCTCCGATATTGGCTTTTCTCCATCACCTTGGCTTGCCACGCTTGCGTCATGCCCCACAACCGCATCCCTAAAATAAAATCCATCCCAGCTTTGTGCAGTTCGCCCACATTGTCTTTCGTGATGATCCCTCGGTCCGCGACTAAAACGACCCGGGTGACGCGATGTTTCGTTCTCAGTTTCTCTAAGATTGCTGGCAGGCTGTGCGGCTCATATGTGTTGCCGGGAAATAGTTGATATCCAACCGGCACGCCTTCGCGGTCAACCAACAACCCCAAGATCACTTGCGTCAAATCTTTCCGATGAATCTTGCTATATCCAAATCTCCGCAATTGGCCGTTTTTAGGCTCATCGTTGACGCTCTCAAAATGAAGCGTCGTCAAATCGTAAAAGACAACATCAAGCTCCTGATTGAACAAATCCCGCTGGCCGCACCGATCAAACAGCGTTGCCTCGATATCCTCCCGGTGTTTCCACAAAACATCCATCGCGCGATAAAAACTTTTCAACGGCGGAGCGTCCGTTTCCAAAATCCCAGGATAAATCTTCTCCCATTCTTCCAGATTCAAGCGCCGCTTTGAACACGGCTTGATAAATCGGCTCACAATCATTCCCGTGATGATTGCAATCCATGGCAGCTTCATCCGGGGATGCTCCGCCGCCAGGCGTTCCAACATCCGCTTGAGCCCCAGCCGCTCCAGCATCTTCTTGACCACATGCGCCGCTCCCAGATGATACACCCGCGAAACGGTGGGAACGCCGTTTTTAAAATGTGCAGTTTTGGCCGTTTGAAAGTGTCCAGAAATAGCCGTTATGATGGGTCGGTCCGGCGGCCGCTTTTCGTGTCCAGTTTTGGTCGTTTTACTCTATCCAGGTCGAAAGGCCTATTGTGATCTATCAGACTTATTTGTAAAATTTTATCGCTGGTTTTGGGAGCTATATCATCGAGAAGGGATCGTAAATCCCCATGTCATACCATCCTCATCAATGGCGAGGCCTTGGTCCAAAGCGACCTCAATAGAACCTCTCGATAAGAAGGTATGCGGGGCAGAAAAGATCGTAGCTCGGCTCGTGGTTAGCCAGAAAACCAGAGTCTCAAGGAGAATTATCGAGAAACCTGACATTGCGCTATTTCGGATTGGATTCCTTGGACGCAAGGCTTAAAGACCCCTTTTTATTTTTTTCTCGCGGCAAAAGGAACGATTTTGTGCGCCCAAAAAATAACTTTCGGCGAAAACTGGACACCATTTACGGCGGAAATTGGACACTTTCAAAACGGCGTTTCCAAACGGAAACATCTTCGCTTAAATCGATCAACTCCTGCTTGAAGCTAAAACGCGCCAAGGCTTTTACAAGCCCGTCGAGTTCCCCACTGGCTTGCAAGGTGTCTAGTCGTCCCAGGGTAAACAAAATTTGTTGCTTGACTTTGCCCTGGTCGCGGTAGCTTCGGACAATTTGCAGATATTCTCTCCCATGGGCGTTTCGGTTGACGCGGATGAACATAACGCCATTACATAATAAACTTAGGCTCTCGTCAATATAAAATGGGGTATCAGCAAAAGATCGTGTCACTACACTTTGGGGGTTTTCAGGCACCGCCTCGACGGAAAGGATTAAAAAATTAGGCCGGAACTGTCAAAGTCGGGATTAAGCTCCCACTTTGGCAATTTTGTTGCGAAGATAAATTTGCCGGAACTAAATCCTCAAGGAGGCGCAAAATGAATACTCAGAGAGTTTTCTGGACACTATTAATTTCGCTAGGAGCGTTCTTGTTTCTCTCAAACATTCATGCCGCCGATAAAATGGAAGAAGCCTTCCGAAACAGCGTATTTCCCAACGACTTTGGCCCCACCACTATTAATGTCTCTCATTATCCCAAAAAAATGCAAGCCTACTACAAGCTGTTTCTGGCCAAATGTTCAAAATGCCATAGCGTCGCCCGGCCCATCAACGCCCAATTTTTGGAGCTGACGCCCAAAGGGGAAATCTTCGCAAAAAAAGAAGATCCGGAAATATTTAAGGACACCGATGTCTGGAAGGTGAGCCCGGTTATTTGGGACAAATACGTCCATAAGATGATGGCTAAACACGGAGCGGTCATCACCAAGAAAGAAGGCCACGAAATTTATGAGTTCCTGGTTTATGATTCCAAGATGCGCAAAACCGGAGCCAATACAAAGAAATGGGAAAAGCAGCGTGAGCGCTTGCTGAAAAATTTAGAAGAAATAACCGAAGGACTATAGAAACAAGGAGGAGTTATGAAATCGCGCGTAGCCTTAATCGTAATAGGAGGTCTCTTGGCGGGATG
The DNA here is from genome assembly GCA_021819565.1 of bacterium. Taxonomy (GTDB): domain Bacteria; phylum Elusimicrobiota; class Elusimicrobia; order UBA1565; family UBA9628; genus JAKAQV01. Next base: position 3,103 of record JAKAQV010000116.1, read on the forward strand.
GGCATCCAACGCCAGAGCGGAGGTGCCGCCAGTCGGAAACGTCGTTCCCAGCACGAGCGCCTTCTTTAACGGCAAGCCGTTTGACGGAAACGGAGTTCAGCCGTGGTATGACGGAGGAGCAGCCCTCATCAACACCGACAAGATGAACCTCAATATGTTCGGGAGGCTCCAAATGAACGGCGTGGGCGAAATCGTCCCCGATCCAATACGAGCCCATCAGCGCGTCTATTCTTTCCTCCAGGAATCACGATTAGGAATGAGAGGAGACTTTGAAGGCTATAAATTTGAAACCCAGCTCGCCCTGGGTGGACAAGACATTGTCGAAAGCCAGAACCCGAATGTCGCCTTCACGCTCCTCGATATGTCAGTGGATATTCCTCTTCCAAGCATAGGCAATGACGCTTCATTAAAAGTCGGACAATTCCGCGTGCCCTATAGCCGCGAAAACCTCACCGACACGGGTTATATGCCATTTTCTGAGCGCTCCATAGCCAGCGACGCATTCGGAAACGGCACCCGTGACTACGGATTAGCCCTGCAAGATTATCGCGGGAAATTCGCTGGAACCCTGGCAGTGATGTCAGGAGCGGGAGAAGACGTTCCAGAGCGTTATTTGCCGGAGAACTTCGGCATCCCAGAGGTCGTCGTCCGCGCCGGTTACAACGACGGGGTTGATGAAGACATCTACCATGTCGTGGAAACGGATCTAGGTCTAAAGAAAACAGAGAAAGCGGCTTATTTCAATGCGTTATTTAGCAAGGATACTCAAATTGGGCACTCCTCAGCGCTAAACCTAAACCTTCCTTACCCCACCATGATGCTGAGTTCCCAATGGAATCCCTACATTGATGAAGGCGGCACTCCAGCGGCAATGCAGATGGGCGATATTTTCGAGCTTGGGGGCGACGCTGTCATTCGAAAACCCCTTTCGAATGGGAACGCTGTGTCGGGCGAAGCCGAAGTCAACTGGGGCGGCTACCAGAATCTCTACGGCGAAATCCATATGGCCACCGCGCGCGTTCAAGGTAGCTATCTCGTCAATCAAAAATATGAGTATTCTTTGAGATATGTCGCGCTCAATACTGGAAGTACGGTTGGCGACACGGGCTACAAAGCCAGCGGGGATGCAGTCATCAACGAGATCACGCCTTCCTTCACTTGGTATATCAAGGGTCAAAACGTCAAATTCGTGACGGAGTCGCCTATTTATCTCAATATGCCGGTATTTGATAACACGGGGCCTGGAGGGATTGGCTCCTACGTGATGGCGGACATGCCGTTTGAGGCCAGCGCCGGCACTGGCACAGGAAATACCACGGTGCGGGCGGTGGTTCCAGAACTTCGGATGATGGTTCAGTTCCTGTTCTAAACCGCGCCGCAGTCAGTTGAGAGGCGGGTGAAAACGCCCGCCTCTCTTTATTTTTTAGGACTGTCTTTTGGCTGTTTTGTTGCTTAAAATAGTTTAGGAGGAACAGATTATGAAAACGAAACGACTGGCGCTCTCTCTGAGCTTGTGCTTATTAGCTATCAGTTCTTTTTCTTATGCGGCTTCAATTCAGATTGAGGCTTTGCCGCAGAGTCAAATTTGGGTATCGGGAAATTCAACCCTTCATCCCTTTGTCATCAAGGCCTCGACCTTTAACATCGAAATGGCTATCGCCGCTTCCGAAAAGGAGTCTGCCAAAACAGCTATCCTCAAAGGACTGCCGGTAAAGCTTCAACTGACAATTCCCATCAAGGGCTTAAGATCCGAATTTGAAGCCATGGACGACAATACACAAAAGGCCATGAAAGCAAAAAAATACCCTGACATCGTGTTTTCGCTTAAGTCTTACTCACTGTCGAATCTCAATGGGAAAGAGTCAATCGCCGCCCTAGGGACGCTCTCAATTTCAGGGGTGTCCAAACCAGTGACCCTTCACGGCGCGCTCAAAATCTCCAAATCAAAGATCACCGTCACCGGTTCTCAACCTATTTTAATGAAAGACTACGGAATTACTCCGCCGACGATGATGTTTGATACGATTAAGGTTGACAATAAGGTCGTCGTCCATTACCATTTAATCTTGACTCAGGCGGAAAATATAAGCGCAAGCGCTTCATTGGCCGCGGGTTTATAAACCGTCCCATGAAAGGAGGAGGTCGTGACTCGATTAAAGCTGGCGTCCATCGTGATGGCCTCTTGCCTATCGGCAATGGCTTTTTCCGCCTCGGCCTCGGGCCGGACAACGCGAGATCTCTTTATCCACATCCGGCATCAAAAAGGAGTTTACTTCGTCAAAGGCGAATTCTATGTTAAAGCCTCGGTTGAAAATTCCTGGAAGGTTCTCACTGATTATAACCATATCGCCGACTTTGTCGGAAACGTCGACTCAAGCAAAATCTTGGAACAAAACCAAGCCTCTCTTTTAATACGACAGAAGATTTCGGGGAAAGTCCTATTCATCAATAAAACATTTAGCCTTAAACTTCTCATTAATGAGCATCCTCGGCAGTTGATTTCCTTTACGGACATCTCCCGCAAAAGCTTTTCAATCTATGAAGGCTCCTGGGAAATATCCCCTTTCAAAGGCGAGTCTAGAATCATCTATCGCCTCAAGGCCAAACCCAAGGGCTGGACTCCATTAATTCTTGGGCAACACGCCTTTAAATCGAACGCGCGAGCGCTTCTTGATGAGATTCGTTCCGAAATTCTTAGAAGATCCGCGGGATGAAAAACATGGAAACAAAAAAAATTGAAAGCGAAGAAGAGGCGTCCAAAAGAAAAGAGGAATGGCGGCGCATGGTGGCACACGATCTGCGCGCGCCTCTCTCCAACATATCGGCGGTCCTTCAAGTCATTCGGGAAGTGGCCGGAACAAGGCCATTGAGCGCCAAAGAAATTGAACTCATTGACATCAGCATCCGCTCGGGAAAGCGAATGACGGAACTTTTGGATCTATTTTTGGATATCGCCAAATTAGATGAAGGGGTTAT
>JAKAQV010000117.1 GCA_021819565.1 bacterium
GATGCTTCAGATTTAATGGACTCGATTAAGCCATGGAGTTCCGCCTTTTTCCCCGGCTCAATGCCCGAGAGTCCGCGAAACTCTTTCTCCAGTTTTTCAATCTTATCTTGAATGCTCATAAGATAGTATAGTTTTTAGCCGTGGGTATTTCTTCTAGGATATCGAAGTACTCGAAAGCGTTGAACACAAGAACATGTCTGTGCGTGATAGGGTGTTTAAAAACAAGTTGTTTTTTTAACGCTCTAAGAGTATACTTTTATCGTATTTCTTTAGTGATTCCCGAGGCTCGACGATATGCTCATGAAAAAAATCATCGTCATTCCCCGCGGTCTTTAGTGGGGAATCCGACCGAGCATAGGCGAGGAAATGCCGCTTCCGTATTCGTTGAAGAGCGACAAGACCGAACGCTTCCGCCTCATTTTAGGTTTCCGTCGAAACCAAGCCTACATGCGGATATGGACTCTGCCTTCGCTCGCGAAGCGAAAGCGTGCCGAACCACCTTTGGGGAATACTTTGTGGTTCGGCCCGGCTTACGGCATGCCGGAGTGACGGGAGTTGTCTGGGAACCACTAAAGAAATACCCCTTACGCCCCGGCTTTGGCGGATTTTTTGACTTCCATCGCGTAATGGGCCAAAACCTGATCTTCAAGGACTTTTCTAAATTCCACCGTGATGGGGTGCGCGATGTCCTTATAGGTTCCGTCTTCCAGACGGCGGGAAGGCATGCAGAGAATGAGCCCTTTGTTTCCAGAAATGATTTTCATGTTGCGGACGACAAAACAGTGGTCAAAGGTCACCGTGGCAAAAGCCTTGAGCTTGTCTTCGCCGCAAAGATGAATGCGAATTTCGGTGATATTCATCCGTTTCTCACTGGCAACTCGTTAAAAACGATTTCCATGGATAAATTTTAAGTTTGCTTAAAATTTTTTCACCTTCCGCATATGAGCGGCAAAAACCGAAAACCGAAGAGCCCGAGCCCGACATCCGAACTCCCAAAAGCCCCAACTTCCTTAAAATGTCCAGCGCCCCTTGCACAATCGGCCTTGCGGAAACCTTGGAATCCTCCAGCCGATTAAAGAGGAGATTTCCCCACTCCTCGACGGGCTCTCCACGGAGTAACGCTTCCGTCAGTCTATCAAGCTGGGACAATTTTGTCAACACGTCCTTGCGCTCGGGCAAAGAGAGAGCCCGGTAAGACTCAGCCGTCGAAATCGAAACTCCCGGGAAAACTAAAATTAAATACGGAAGACTGTGAGCGATTTTAACCGGAGTCAAGCGATCTCCAATGCCTTCTCCCAGGGAAAAAGAATGGGATTGGACGAAAAAAGGGACATCGGCCCCAAGCCCTCGAGCGAGTTCTAGAATTTTTTTCCGGTAGGCCGCTGTCCGGGAGTTTAAGCCCAACAGTTTTCCCAGTCCCAACAAGGCTCCAGCCGCGTCTGAGGATCCGCCGCCAAGCCCCGCTCCGATAGGAATTCTTTTTTTAAGAGAAAGCCTCACCCCGACCTTCACCTCAAAGGCCTTAAAAAAAAGAGCGGCCGCGCGCATCACCAAATTATCCGGTCCGGCGGATAAAGCCGAAGTCGCTTCAGAGTCCTCGACCACCAATTCCGGCCCCCCCAAACCCGAGGCCAAACTTAGATCCAGAACGTCGTAAACGTTAATCTTGGCGAACAAGGTCTTTAATCGGTGATATCCGTCCGGACGCTTTCCGGTGATTTCCAGGAAAAGATTAATTTTGGCCGGGCATTGAACGCTGGTTTTTTTTATCATCGCAATGCCGGTCAAGGATTAAAGTTATCCGGGAAAGAGCGGTTAAAGTGGGCAGCGGAATTGGAAAAATCAATATCAAAGACAAAGCCTTTGCCGCGAACTTCAATCGAAGCGGGAAACAAATGCCCGTCTAAATCCTGGAAATGGGAAAGGGACAAGGATTGATGAGGATACAAGGGCGATTTAAGCCCCGAGACCGCTGCGCCTTTTTTGTCCAAGGCCAAAACCCAGTTTTTGCTCTTTAAACTTTGGCGCCCAAATCTCTTGACGTATTCCACCGGGGAATCGGAAAATATATTCCCGGAAAAATAATCGGCGATCATCCCTAAAGCCTGATGAGAGGCCTGCCTAACGCCGGAGGGCGACACTCCTTTGATTGAAATTCTTCCCATGGAAAAAGAACCGCTTGAAATTTCCATGTCAAAAAGAGAAGAAAACATCGGCCCCATCACCTCAAGAGAGATATCCGACGGCGCGCGAAAGGAGCAGGAGGCCGGAAAAGAGACCTGATGGCCGAAAATCTTGAGTTTTAAGCGGCAAGCGGAAGAAAACCCCGTGATATCGTCTTGAAGCAAAGAAAGATAACTGGAAAAGTAATCTCCGATTTCCCATTTAGAGAGCTTCTTATTCATCTGCTTGAGCTGTTTCTCGGCTTGATCCCCCTGGGACGAAAGCGTCTCAGACATTTTCAAAGCGACCCACGCCTTTCGAGGCTTTTTCAAAGCTTCTTCGATGTCGGATAAGTGAGCCCAAATATCGGCATCCTCGGGAGATTTCTCCAAGGCGGAAAAAGTCTGGCTGAGGGCGCGATGAAAATATCCCTCGCGGTAATAGACCCAGCCTAAAGAATCTTGATAGGCGCCGTTCGCGGGGTTGAGACTCACCGCTTTTTTAATCAAGGCCTCGGCTTCGGGCAATTTAAGCCCCCTCTCCGCCAATTCATAGCCGAGATAATTGAGGGCGTCCGCGTCATTGGGAGATTCATTGATCAGAGTCTTAAAAGCCTTTTCCGATCCGGAAACGTCGTTGATTCTATCCAAAACGGAACCCAGTTCATAGAGCATGTCTTTATCATGGGGATTGGCCTTAAGTCCCGCCTTGAGCACTTGAATCTCGTCTTTATATTCCTTCAAATCCTCAAGCCCCAGGGCTAAAGAGAAAAAAAGCGTTCCGTCCTTGGGCCAGGTCTTTCGGGCTTTTTCCAAAACCGCGACCGCCCCCTTGGTGTCATTGATGCGGGTGTAGTCGTAACTGAGCTCTAAATTGAGATAGAGATCGCGCGCCAAGGCCGCACTTTCTTCCAAGTAATGAATCGCCGACAGAAAATCTTTCTTTTTCTCGGCATGAACAGACATCCAGTAATTGGCCTCGGAATCGTGGATATCGATGGCCAACGCCCGATTAAAAAAATTGCGCGCCTGCGGCCAGTTTCCCTCCAGGGAATAAATCTCCGCGACATGGTCCAAGAGTTTGGCGTTTCTCGGCTCGAAAGGAATGATTTTTTTATATTCGTTAATCGCCGCGCTTGTGGAATACTCCTCTTCATATGCCTGGGCCAAGGCATAACGGGAAGGGACAGAATCGGAATCCGGGTCGGCCCTGATGGACTGTTTTAAATACCGAATCGCACGGTGCAGGTGATTTTGCTTAAATTCTATGTCGGCGATCTGAAAATAAGTGTCGGAAGCCTGATCGGGGTCCATGACGGCATAGCGCTTTAAAATTTTTTTTGCCTCGCTCAGCGAGCGCAAAGAGGTCAAGGCGGCCAAGGCATAGACCGTATCCGAGGACATCGGGTTAATGGCGAGAGCTTTTTGAAAAGCCGCCTCAGCCTGCGGAAGATCATTTTGGGCCCAAAACACGCGCCCCAAAAGCCGATAACTCTCGGCGCTGCTAGAGCTAATCGAAATCGCTTTTTCCGCCCAGGCCCGCGCCTGCGCGAGGTTTCCGGCCTCAAGAGCCGCCGAAGTTCCGGCATTGGCTAGAAAAGCCGATTGCGGATCCTCTTTGAGGGCCAAGCCATATTCTTTAAGCGCTAACTGGGGGTCATGCCGATATTCTTCCAAAAGAGCGGCGACATAATTACCTTCGCTGGAGCGATTAGGGGTTGCTTGAAGAGGCAAGGCAAAAACGGAAAGGAGAAATGGAATAACAAAAAAAGAAAAGGGCCATCCGTGACCTTCCGTTTCTTTCCGTGTCTTTCCGTGCTTGATTTTCACGTTCACAAAAGCTTATCCATAAGAAGCGCGCTCGAGCCGTCACTATAGAATTTAACTCTTTTTCCCACAACTTGAAAGCCTAATTTTTGATAAAGGTTAAAAGCTGCAACATTTCTCTCCGAAACTTCTAAGGTCGCGCGCGCGCAGCCCTTAAGGCGCGCCTTTGAAAATGCGGCCTCTAAAAGCCGCGCCGCGATTCCCCGCCTTAAATAAGAAGGCCCCACGGAAACGCTTAAAACTTGAAGTTCTTCTTCCAAAATCCGCCCGATGAAATATCCGCAGAGACCAGAGTCCAAAGATTCCGCGGATAAAAAAATGGAATCCGGTCTTAAGAGCTCGGATTCAAGCTGCGCTCTCGCCCAATGCGGCGCGTAAGCCCAGTAAGATTCTAAAGAAAAAATTTCGTCTAAATCAGAACTTCGGGCCGGACGGATGAATTCGTCATTTCCGTTCATAACCGGCGGCTTTTAAATAGAGGGGCTCGAATTTTGGAATTTGATTTTGACCAAGATAAAAAAGAGCCGCTTTTAAAAAATCGGCGGGCTCAGCCTCCCTTTCAATAAGCTCAAAATCCGCTTTCAGCTCGGCTTTTTTTCGAGCCCAATTTTCCTCGGGAACCCAAGAAGGCGCCGCGACCGCCTTGGGCGGCAAGTCCAAAGCCTTGCGCCGAAAGGCCTGGTAATATCTTTCCCCGCGGTATCCCGACAAAACAGGACAGAGAGTTTTCCCTTCCGCGCCAAAGGCGAGCGCCTCAAGGCTTGAAATCGCCAAAGCCGAAACCCGGGCTTGAGCCTCGATGACGGCGGCAAAGGTCATCCCGATGCGAATACCGGTAAATCTTCCGGGACCGCTGGAAACGACGACGGCTTTCAGATCGGATAGTTTTAGTTTGGCGCCGAGCAAAAGACGGTCAAGCGCTTTAAACAAAAGAGTTTCACCGGAATTATCCGCCCCGCTAAGGCGCAGCGTTTTAAAGACTCCCCGGTAAAACAAGCCCGCCTTTAAGTTTTCTCCCACCGTGTCCAAAATTATAATCGTTTGTCCCATGGCAAACTATTATAGGAACTTTCGGACTTCCGCGCTGGGACGTCCTACGTCACCCCAATGGATGCCGACACGTCAGGACTTGCGCCCCGCCAGGGCCTAAAGTCCTATTTTCAAAATAGGCCTTTTTACCCCTTGCGCAAAAAATGTTTGTGTGTTATTCTAATTTCAAGATGAAAAAGTTTCGGCTGATGGGAATTGGCTTTGCTGTCTTTTTGTTTTCTTTCCCCGATTTTGTTTTTTCGCAAGACCTCTCGACCTCGACGATGGTCTTAGCCGCCGCTAGAAAATCAGATCACGAGTCCAAGCCCTCTTCGTCTTCCTGGTTTAGCGATCTCGTCAAAAGTTTCTCCAGTTTTACCCAGGACCGCTATACCGGAGTCGCCGAGTGCTCTAAAAAAGGAGCTGGCTATGTTTGGGATTCACGGGTCAACGCGTGCGTCAAAGCCCCCGCCAACGCCTCTGTCAAGTGCCTGGGACAAAACGAGTTTTGGAACGGTCACAGCTGCGTCAACAGCCAAGCTATTTTAAAGAGTAAAACCGCTTCTTCTAAAGAAAAAAAAGCCGCTCTCGAGGCCCAAAAGAAGGGGGGTTTAGCCGAACGGAAAAATTGCAAAAGGCAATGGGGAGTTTCCCATCAAGATTCCTGCGTGGGCTTATCCAAAGAAATCGGAAAAAAAACCAAGAAAACTCTTTACGTCTATATTCCCTGCGCCGTTTTCTTTTCTCAACAACACGATCAGCCCAATTTTGCCTGTAAGTCCGGAGACACTCTTACGCTTTCCAGGTCCATCCACCTACCTCCGGGCACCAACCGAAATGTCCGTTATATTTTTTACGGCCCCGCGGGATATCAACCCGATTTGGCGACGAAAGATTATCTCTGTTCCAAAAAGACTTCCGAAAAACTCCTGACCAAAAACTGTCTTCCCTTAGGCAAAAAAATTACGCTTAGCGCCGGGGTCGACAGCGAAAACGTCAAGGGAAAGAAGAAACTCCACCTCACCATTTATCCCAGCGAGATCGG
>JAKAQV010000118.1 GCA_021819565.1 bacterium
GTCGATCAGAGGTTTGATTACATCCAAAAAGAAATGGGTTCTCGCTTTCGGCATATGGAGCGGATGTTTTTAGGAGGCTTTGCTTTCCTCAGCTTTCTAATTACGATACTGCGTTTTGTGAAATAAGCCCGGTTTCCGGTCGACTCCAGCGCAGTCGTCTCTACGCGCTTGAAAATGTTAATATGCGGGTATGACGACTAAAAATTCACGGAAGAAAGAATCAGGAATAGATGTTTTATTGCGGGAAAAAGGCTCTTACCCCCCTCCGAAAGAATTTAGCCGCGCGTCTCGTGTCGGGAGTTTTTCGGAACTTAAGAAAATACGGCAAGGGTCTCTTTTAAACCCGGAAAAATTTTGGAATCTCGCCGCTCAAGAGTTGTTTTGGTTTAAGCCTTGGCGAAAAACCCTGGAATGGAAGCCGCCGTTTGCAAAATGGTTTGTCGGCGGCAAAACCAATGCCTGCTACAATGCCCTCGATCGTCATCTAACCGGTTTTCGCCGGCATAAAGCCGCGTTGATTTGGGAAGGCGAAAATAAAGAAAAGCGGGTGCTTACCTATCTTCAACTTCACCGCGAGGTTTGTCGCGCCGCCAATGCCTTAAAAAATTTGGGTATTCAATCCGGCGATCGCGTGGCGATTTATATGCCGATGATTCCGGAGGCCGTCATCGCTATCTTAGCCTGCGCTAGAATCGGCGCCCCGCATAATGTCGTTTTTGCGGGATTTTCGGCTTCGGCGTTGTCGGAGCGCATTCAAGACGCCCAAGCCAAACTGGTCATCACCGCCGATGGATTTTTCCGGAAAGGCTTGATTGTTAAGCCTAAAGACGTGGTCGATGAAGCCCTTAAAAGCGCGCCCAGCGTTCAAAAAGTCTTAGTCGTTAATCGCGGGATCGTGGAAAACACCTCCTGGATCGAGGGGCGGGATGTCGATTGGTTTGAGGTTTTGTCCGAGGCCTCCGAAAATTGCCCTGCCGCAAAGCTAGACAGCGAACATCCTTTGTTTATTCTTTATACCTCGGGATCGACTGGAAAGCCCAAAGGAATTTTGCACACGACCGGCGGGTATCTGGTTCAGGCCGCCTGGACGACCAAATATGTTTTTGATTTAAAAGATGAGGACCTTTTTTGGTGCACGGCAGACATTGGGTGGGTGACGGGACATTCCTACGTGGTTTATGGACCGCTTTTAAACGGAGCGACAATTTTTATGTATGAGGGCGCTCCGATGCATCCGGCTCCGGATCGGTTTTGGGATATGATCGAGCGGCACAAAATATCCGTTCTTTATACTGCCCCAACCGCGATTCGAGCCTTTATGCGTTTGGGGGAATCTTGGCCGCAAAAACACGACCTGTCATCTCTGCGGCTTTTGGGGAGTGTCGGCGAGCCGATTAATCCGGAAGCATGGCAGTGGTATCATAAAAATATCGGTCGCGGGAGATGCCCGATTGTGGATACCTGGTGGCAGACGGAGACAGGCTCAATTATGATTTCCCCCCTTCCGGGCGCGACTCCGAGTAAGCCCGGCTCGGCTTCTCTGCCGCTTCCTGGAATTGACGCCGAGGTTGTCGACCGGGAGGGAAAACCCGTTTCTCTGGGGACTGGCGGATACTTGGTCATTCGGAAACCTTGGCCAGGAATGTTGCGGACCATTTATGGAAATCCCGCGCGTTATAAAGAACAGTATTTTAGCCAGGTTCGCGCGCCCGGAAAAAAAGGCATTCCCTATTATTTCACCGGAGACGGCGCCAGAAAAGACAAGGATGGTTATTTTTGGATTCTTGGCCGCATCGATGACGTCTTAAACGTTTCCGGACATAGACTTTCAACGATGGAAATAGAATCCGCCTTGGTTTCCCATCCGGCGGTGGCCGAAGCCGCTGTCGTGGGTCGTCCGGATAATTTGACCGGGCAAGCCGTCAGCGCGTTTGTCACTCTCAAAGAAGGTCAAAATCCCGATGAGTCTCTTAAGCGCGAGATTTCAGAATATGTCGGGCGAACGATTAGCCCTATTGCCAAGCCCGCCGATCTTCGCTTTACTCCTCTTCTTCCCAAAACTCGCTCGGGAAAAATCATGCGGCGGCTTCTTCGCGAAATAGCCGCCGGAGGCGCGGTGAAAGGCGATATCACGACTCTGGAAGACTTGGGCGCTCTTGAGAAACTCCAGAGCCGTGAAGAAGACTGATATTTGACAGATTAGCGGAGATTTTGAAGCCATGAGCCAAAGGCTTCAAGGACTTCGAGTGAAATCGTGTGGCCGCCCTCGAATTTAAAAAATTCGCCCTTAAGCCCCGAGTGGGTCAAGAGATCAAACAACTTTAAGGCGCCGGAAAGCCCCAAAATAGGGTCGGCAATTCCGTGGCTTTGAAAAAATGGAAGCCCTTTTTTCAAAGGGGCTTTTTGAAGCAACGATTTTTGATGGATGAGGTTCCCCGAAAAAATGGCAAGACCCTTGGGCGGTTTTTCTTGAGAGAGGGCGATTTCAGTCGCCAGCATCGAACCCTGGCTAAACCCGCCGATAATCATGTTTTCCCAAGGGATGTTAAGCGCTTTGATGAAATCTTCCGCAGTTTTTTGCGCCTCTTTAAAATCAGGCGGTTCTGAATTTGAAAAATCGGCGGAGATTCCATCCTGTTGAGCCTTTTGAATAGCTTGTTCATCAATCTCAAACCACGCGAGTCCCCCAAAATGAGTTCGCTTGGGCGCGTCCGGAAAAATCCAGTGCGCTGGAAAATCAAGCGGGGTTTCAGCGGACACGGGCGCCAGATCCGAACCCGAGGCTCCGTAGCCGTGAAACAAGACGATGGTCGGGGCGTTTTTTTCTTCGCCGACATCAATGACTTTAAGCGGACCTATTTTCCGGTTGGTAATTGATGTAATAGCCATGAAGTTTTACCACACCCGGCAGGCATTTTGGCGGACCATGGGGGCGTTGGCGGGGCAAGAAAAGGCTTGGCCGAATTCCGGCATATTAGACACCGCGCCGTTGGCCCGATATTCTGGAAGAGAATGTGGATCGGTTAAAGCTTGAAGCTTTTTAGACTGTTCTGTCTGATTGGCGCACCAGGTCTGCGCCCAGGCGATAAAGAATCTCTGTTCCGGGGTAAAGCCGCCAATTTTCTGCGGTTGGGAAATGATATTTCTCTCCAAGGCCGAATAGGCCAAATGAATGCCGCCGTTGTCGGCCGTGTTTTCCCCCAAGGTTAGCTTTCCATTAATCTTGAGGTCTTTTTTGGGATCCTTTGGATCTTTTGAAACCACATATTGCGAATATTGATTGATCAGACACTGCGCCCGGCTTTTAAAATTAGACGCGTCTTGGGGTGTCCACCAATTGCGCAGATTTCCCTTCGCGTCATACATGCGGCCTTGATCGTCAAAACCATGGGTGAGTTCGTGTCCTTCGACCGCGCCAATGGCCCCGAGATTAGACGCTAAATCGGCCTTAGGATCGTAAAAAGGCGGTTGCAAAATGCCCGCCGGAAAATTCATGTCGTTTTCCGCCGGATCATAATAGGCGTTGACCGTCGGCGGGGTCATCTGCCATTCGCTCCGATCAGTTTTCTTTCCGATTTTCCCAATATCGCGCTTGAATTCAAAGCCCGCGGCGCGCTCGTAATTTCCAATATTATCTCCCTTTATAATCGCGAGTTTGGAATAATCGCGCCAGCGCTTGGGGTAGCCGACCTTGTTTTTCATGGCGGCAAGTTTTTTAAGAGCCGCGGCTTTGGTCTTGATATCCATCCAGGAAATGGAACGGATGTCTTGGTTCATGGATTTTTCGATTTGAACGAGGAGTTCCCGAGCCTCTTTTTTCGCTTCCGGAGGGAAATTTTTATCGACATAGATTTTTCCCAAGGCTTCTCCCATTCCATTGTTGGCAAAGTTAACGCAGCGTTCCCACCTTGGCATCAGTTTTTTGCTTCCGCGCAGCCTTTTGCCGAAAAAGGCGAAGTCTTCATCGACGAAGGCGGAAGATAACGCGGATGCCTCGGCGTGAACGAGCTGCCATTTCAGATAAGCTTTCCAGTTTTGAAGCCGGGTTTGCTCGATGACCGCGCTGAGGTTTTTAATGAAGCCGTAATCCGCGGCGTTAAGAACTTTAAATTGAGGCGCGCCCACGGCCTTAAAATAGGCGCTCCAGTTAAAGTCCGGAGAAATTTTTTTAAGTTCGCTTAGCGTAATTTTGTGGTTGACCTTGAGCGGGTCTCGTTGAGAAACGCGGTCAAGCGCGATTTGAGCCAGAGCGGTTTCAACGGCCAGAGCCTCCCCGGCGTCTTGTTGAGCTTGCGCGCTTGATTCTCCGGCGAGTTCCAGCATTTTTTGGACGTGCTTAAGATAAGCCGCGCGGTCCTTGGAAAAACCTTTTTTGAGATAATAATCCCGGTCCGGAAGCGCAAAGCCGCCTTGATCCAAGGTCGCGATCATTTTATCGGCATTTTGATAATCCTGTTCCGAACCGAAATTAAAAAGCGCGGGGACCCCCAACATTTGCAGCTGGGCGATTTCTTGGGCCAGGTCTTTTTTTGAGCTCAAAGCGTCGATTTTTTTAATCTCGGTAAATAAAGGTTTTGCCCCCTCTTTATCGACGCTTTTTTGATCCATGCAGGAGTCGTAAAGATTGGAGAGTTTCGCTTCATTAGAGGAGATTTTGGTCTTCTGTTCTTGCAGTTGATTTAAAAGTTCTTTTAATAAGACCTTGTTTTTGCGGGCCAGGGCGTCGAAAGCGCCCCAACGCGGATATTCGGCGGGAATTGGATTTTTCTTAATCCAGGTTCCGCAGGCGAAATGATAAAAATCCTGGCAGGGATTGACCGAGCGGTCGAGATAGCTGATCTGAACGCCGGGTTGAGTTTGGACGGGGTTGAGGCTGTTTTGGTTTTGTTCGGTATATTTCCCGGCCACGGCCTGACTCCCGTTTCCTTTTAACCCGTCCTCCCCATCTTTTCCGCCATCATATGTTTTTGTGTATTGGCCTTCAATCAAGGGGTTGAGACGATCTTTAGCTTCCTTTTGAATTTTTTTAAAATCTTTTTTTGAAATAAGCCGCAAATGGCCTTGGTGGAGCGCCCAGACTCGATTGCCGGAAATAATTTCAATTCTTGAGCCCCAGTCGGAGATGAGTTTGCGAATGATTTTGGAGCGGATCTTGCGGGAAATCTTTTGAGACCATCCTGGGGCTGAAAAAGTGATGATTTCCTTCGGGTGTTCTCCCGCCTTTTTCTGCTTGTGTTTTTCATAGATATTGAGAAGCTGGTGAATGAGTTGTTCCGCTTTTTCAATTTTTTCGCCGATATCCTTGGCCGCTCCTCCGGGTAGAAAAAAATTGATGGTGACGGCGTTGGATGCGGGAGAAATTTGTGTCTGGGAAAATCCGGAATTTAAACTCGAAATGATAATCAGTAAAGCGGCCGAGAATAAAATTTTATTTTTCATTTAAATATTTTACCAAAATGCATCGCTTAAATTTTGTTTGTATAATGATTCACGATGGAGACACTCTCTTCTTTAACTACTTCCGCTCGCTATTCGGATTTAAAGCGCTTGTTGGAAAGATATTCCACGTCTTCTCTTATTTCGGAATGGAAGAGCCTTAAACCTCTGGAACGCCTGGTTGTTTTTAAACTTCTAGCCCTTCCCAAAGCTCTTGAGTTTTATGCCCAGGTTGATGACTCGGAAAAATATTTTCTTTTTTGCGGTTTAGGGACGCAACCCATTGCGCCTGTTCTTGAGAACCTTTCGGATCGGGAGCGCGGCCTTTTTGTGGAGATTCCAAAAAATATCGCCGATGATATGCTGGCTGCGCTTATGTCAAAAGAGAGAATCTAATGCCTTTTATCTTGACGCCGGGAATTGTCTTGTCCCGTAGGGACTTCGGGGAGTCGGGGCGGTTATCCGTTGTTTATACGAGGGATTTGGGAAAAATCTGGGTTAAGTTTTCCGGGGTCAATGGAGCGGGCCGATCG
>JAKAQV010000119.1 GCA_021819565.1 bacterium
AGGGGCTCGAGCTCAAGAATAGGGGCTGTAGTCGCGGGCGAAGGCGCGTTTTGAGCATGAATACTCCCCGCTAAAAAGAGCGCGCAAACGAAAACGATTTTTCTCATTGATTAGCCATCTTTTTGGGGAATAATTTAATGGCGGCGATGCAGTCTTCCGCGACGACAAAATTATACTGCTGCTCTTGATTGATTCGGTTGACTAAGCGATCGTAATCGCTGGCGTCTCCGTAATCTCCCAAATACTGCGCGGCCATCGCGCGGACAACCCAGCTGGGATTGTTCAAAAAAGAACGGAGCATCGGAACGCCGCTAGAATCTCCCAAACGCGCTAGAAGGCCAGTTGCGTAAACATTGAGAATTGGAATTCCTTCTCTGTTTGGGTCGGTTTCGCTCTTTAATAGAGGAATGGCGTGTTGCGGGTGGCCCCAAACCGCCAGCGCTTCCATCGCGCCAAAACGTATTCCGGAATGAAAATAGAGAAGAGCTTCTTTAAATACGGGTTCATCGGCGAGATTGTGTTGATTGGCCAAAATAATCAAGGCCTCCGAGCGAACTTCGTAATTGGTGCTCCAGCGCGCCATGGTCACTAGCTCTTTTCGAATGCGCGGATTGCTGGTATTAAGAGATAAGGCCTCGGTGACGGGAATCCCGATATGAGTGTAGTGGTTTCTGAGGCGAAATCCAGTTGGGGTCCCAATGCTGATGATATCTCCAAGCGGAGTGCCGGTGGTGTTATTGAGCGTAACGGTTTCTTGATTGAGATTGTCGAAAAGGTTGATGAGTGTGCTGGTAATCAAAGGATCGGTTTTCGCGGTCTGGGTGGAGCTAACGACGGCGGTAGACCCTGCCTGAGATTGCGCGGCTTGTCCGGCGCCCGAAGTTCCGGGCGCTCCGGGCTGGGGAACACAGGAGGAAAGAGCCAGCGCCGCTAGAGATAAGATGGCGAGGGACAGGATCGAACTGTCGACACCTGGTTTTTCAGACCAGTGCTCTACCACTGAGCTACCTCGCCTCATATCCTTGATTCTACAATACTTTCCGACGCTTTGCGATTTCTTTGACGGTAAAGTTGAAATTGCGGAAGTTGAGCGGTTCGGAAGAAAAATTTTTTATCCGCGCAATTGTCAAAATTAGGTCTTTTGCCGGAACGGGTCTAGGACTTTTGGCCCATGCGTTTGAACTTAGATATCGGCATAATAAGAGACATGAAAAACCAAAAAATGTTTTTGAGCTCTCTTTTGTCTTTGTCATTGTCTCTTTCCTCTTTAAGCCCCGCCGTCGCCGGGATGAATGTCGAAAATGAAATTCCCCGCGGGTCGGAAAATATTTCTCAGGTGGCGGTTGCGCCTCTTGATTTTTCAGTTCAAAACCTTTCCGATCTTTCGGGATTAGAGTCCGGATTAAAAGAGGAATCTCTTCCTAATTTGGAGTCTGAGTCAGTTTTGTCTCCGTTGAAAATTTCACGGGTTCGAGTTCAAGGAATTTCTCCCGCTGACATTCAAAAACGAGACCAAGCGCCTTTAAAGCCAACGCGGTTTTCCGCGCTTTTGGGACGCTTCAAAAAAGTTTTGGGGCGAGGAGTTTCTAAGACTTCAAATCAATCAATTGAAAAGATTAATTTTGACGGCCGCTCTGGTTTTTCCAACGCGTCTCTGAGCGTTCGACAGAAACCATGGCAAAACGAAAAAACTTTACCTTCCCTTGATCGCCGCTTTTTGCTTGAGCCCCCCCACAATGGAATTGTCTCTCTTAAAGAGTTTCACCTTTCCGCCAATCCCGCTTCTCCCCAAGAAGAAAAGCCGCTAACTCTCAATGCCGATCCCACGGACATGGCTTCAATTGAGAAGGCTTTGCGCCAGGAAGTAGATTCTAACCCGGAAAAATACGGGCTTTCAAATCAATATGGAACTCCGAACCTGCAAATGGCGACAGTTCATGTCGTTAAACTTGCGGGGCAAGCCGATCAGGCTGACAGCATTATCGCGGTTTTTAGACAATGGCAAAAGGGGGTAGACCGAGACGGCTCTCCTTATTATCTCTTGGTTGATGGCGCGGATTTGCGTTTTCATATCAAGGTTTTAAACGGCAAGCCGATCGTGATGGGGATCGAAGGCGGCTTCACCCCGGGAATTGACCCGGCCATTATGAAGCCGGGATACGATGATAACCAGCTGGAAGAGATTGCCCGCAAACAACTCTCCGTGGGGCCGTCAAACGGCGGAAGTTCAGCGGACAATGTTATTCGTCCAAAGGCGCCGGGACATTTCAATCTGGGAAACGCGACTCCGCAAGTGGTTTTGATGGCGCGGGAAATCGTTTATTTTTCCGGCTCCTGGCGAGCGATGAATATCTATCAGGGCAATTCTCTTTCCGGAATGCAAAAAATTATTCTCGTTGACGTTAAAACCGGAGAAGCCTTTCCGTTGGGATCGGACGGAATTCTCAATCGCTACCACGCTTCCGCGGATAATTCCGTTTCTGGCGCGGCCCTAGGGCGAGGAACCTTGTTGACCGATGACGGGCAGGATCACGGCCCGATAGGAGAAATGCCCTTGCCCAATGCCAAGATTTTCGACTCTCAGGGACGCGTGATCGCGGTGACCGATGAGAACGGCAATTTTAAGATTGCCGCCGATGCCAATGGCGGAAAACCCATGCCGATCGTCGTGCGCTTAGATGGGATTTACGGTCCAGTCATCGATGATGACTCCTCCGATTCGCCGATTGTCGCCAATTTAACCGTCAAACCGGGAGAAACCGTTCGCGTGACTGTCAACCCAAGCGGAGATAACGAGCAGGCCGCTGCGAGCGTCAACGCCTACGTTTATTCTTATCGCCTCTTTAATTGGTTTAAGTCTTATCTTGGGCTTTCCGATCCGCGTTTTTATGTTCCCTTGGCGGGTTCGATTCACACTAACGGGACCAGCCTCCCTGGAAATGCCGACTATGACCCCATGACCGATGGTTTTTATCTAATGAAAAGGGCGACGCTGCCTGAAAAAATTCACGGCAAGGATGGACAAGTTCGGACCGTGATGGTTACCTTTGAAAACACCTCGCAACCCTCTATCTCCCTTCATGAACTGGGTCACCGCTTTGTCCAAAGAGCTTCCCAACTGAGTTTAACCGATGATCAGATGAACTCTCCAGCGTATCGCTTCGTTAAAAATCCGATCAGCCCCGTGATGGGATCAGGCTCTAACGAGGCGACGGCCGACACTATCTCCATGTTCATGAGGAACAGCCCTGTCATTGGAAACGGCTTTATTTTAAATCCCCTGCCGGGGATGCCGACCATCATTCGAACCGGCGAGAATAAGACCGCATATGATTCCAAAAATCCCGATCCCCATAATCAGGGGGAAACTCAGATGGGAACAGCTTGGATGAGCCGCAAGGATATCATTGCCGCGATGGGAGAGGCGGAAGGCGCTTTTCGCTCAGCTTTGATTTTTGTTTTGGCCCAGCTCTATGCGCAGCCCGAAGATCCCGTCAGCGCCTTGACCCATGCCCTCTTGGCTGATATGTCCAAAGATGGAAATACTCCGCATGAGGCCATCATTCGCTCCCACGCGAAAAATGATCACGGCCTTGATCTTCCGGCTTCTCCCTCTTTCCCCGCAAGCCAAAACCTCGCCTCGAAAAATTCGCCTGAGACTTCTCCGGCGGGGAAGACCGTTCGATAATAGTAGAGAGAACTCATGAAACAAGCGCTTTCAATCTGGGTCCTTTGCCGGAGAGGCTCTAGGACTTTAGACCCATACGGATTTTTAAATAAGGGAATAAAATAGAGAAGTAGGACTTTAAGAGGATAGAGGAAATTATGAATAAAAAATTCACTAGTTCGTTAGTTTCTCTTTGCGTTTTGTTTTCATCCAGTTTCGGATCCGTTTGGGCCGGCGGTTTTTCGCCGGTTGAAGCGCGGGCCGATGTCTCTCCCGTTCATCTATCGGATCTCGCCTTGTCCCCGGAAGGGGCCAATGCTTTATCCTTGCCGTCCGAGGGCATGGAGGAATCTCTCCAGTTTGAAGATTCCTTAGGCGCTATTCAAAATCAGATTCCCCTGGCGGAGGGAAAAAGTCTTGTGCCCGTTTCTCAGAGCGTTCTCAATTCCAAAAACGCAGTCTTAACCGCTGGCGCTTATAATAATAAGGAAGCGGGACAGGTTTTTGGGCCTTTAGGCGCTTCTAGCGTCGGACAATCGGTCCAGAGAAAAAACTCTCAGCCGCTTACAAAGCTTTCTACTTTTATCCGCTCAAACCTGAAAAAATTGGGAGCTCGGCTTTTTGACGGCTCCAAAGCCCAGTCGCCTCTTTCCGCTCTTCAATTTTCCGCTTTTGCGCCGTCAATTAGACCGCTTCCAAAACTGAAGCTTCCCCGCGGGGTCAAAACCGATGCCGGCCCCATTATCCCGAATTTTAAAGAGCAGCCGGAATTTCAGTGGTCTTTAAACGCGGTTTCCGCGGCAGAAGACTCGGCAACTCCAGCGGCTCCTAATAGCCAGGTCTTTGACCAGGTGGTGGATATTGCTCTTTCGGCCGATCCTCAGAACGCATCCGATATTGAGCGCGCCGTCCGCGAGATGATTGATGCTCATCCTCGGTATAAGATCAAGAGCGCCGATTTGGGAACGTCCAAGATGTATTTAACCCAGGTGCCTGGGCAACTTCCGACTTGGTATGCTTCTTTTCACCAGCAGTATACAGATGGGGTTGCCGCTCCGATTCCCGTCTACGGTTCCGCGATTAATTTTACGATCCAAGTCAAAAACGGCAAGCCCGTCATTGTCGGAGTCAATGGTCGGCTTTTCCCCAATCTCAGAGTCGACGCTTCTCCGAAATTTAACGATGCGGTTTTAGAGGGGAAAATCAGGAGTCGACTTAAAATCAACAATGAGTCTACGTCGAAAATAATATTTCGCGATCGGCAAATCTTCTATGTTCCTTCTCCTTCCGGAAAAGGCGGAGCGTGGCATGCGATTAGTCTTTATAAGGTAGAAGGAGTTAACGCTCTTGTCGCCGCTGATATCTCGACGGGGCAGACCTTCCTGTGGGATATGCGCTTAGGAGCGGCTTCTCCCACGACCGGCCCTCCATCCAATGTTTCAGCTTCGGCGCAATTTGAAGCCCGCGTTCCCAAATCCGACAACGACATGGGGACCCCGCCGCACCTTTATCAACTGCCTTTGCCGGGAGTGACTGTCACTCTTCCGGACGGCCGGGAAGTTCAAGCTGATGATCAGGGCCGAGTCAATGTACAACTGTCTAACGAGCAGCCTATGGACGTCACCGCTCGCCTTGAAAGCGATCATGTAATGATCAATAACGAATCCGGATCGGCCTTGGTGGTTAAAGCTCAATTGGTCAAAGGAAAAGATGGAGCCGTGGTTATTTTTAACCCGCCAACCAGCGTTACGGATCCTAATCCGCCGGCTTCTCAGCCGACTTTTTGGGGCAAGATTGTTGAGGCCTTCAAACACATTTTCTCTCCTTCTTACCGGGCTAAAGAAAACGCGGCGAGTCAAGCGCGCGCCGAATCGGAAAAGCAATTAGCTCAGGTCAGCGCCTATTATAGCCACTACGTTTTCATTAATTGGGCGATGGCGCATGGAGTGGGAGCGAAAGACGGCCTTCTCAAACAGAAATTGACGATCAACGTCAATATCGCGGATGAATGTAATGCCTATTATGATCCCTCAAGTAATACTCTTAATTTTTTCCTATCCAGCGCTCAGTGCATCAATACAGGGACTTTGCCCGGGGTGAGTTTTCACGAGAGCGGGCATTGGACTCATGCCTTGGTCGCCAGCTATGCCCATCTGGGGCTTCAAGCGATGGCCTCGGTTGACCCGGGTCTGGGAGAAGGAATTGGAGATATGTTCGCGACTCATATTTTAGAGACTCCGCTGATCGGAGAACATTTTTTTAACGATCCT
>JAKAQV010000120.1 GCA_021819565.1 bacterium
CGGAATATTAAACGAGGTCTATTATCCCAGAATTGATTTGGCCAATATACGCGATTTCGGTTTTATGGTCTCCGATGGAAAAGATTTTTTCTCGGAAGAAAAAAGAGATTGCCTGCACAAAATTCGTCCCATTTCTCAAGGAGTTCCGGGATATCATCTCAAAAATACCTGCGTTCAAGGCCGATACCGAATTTCAAAAACGATTATCAGTGATCCCTCGGCCGATGTGCTCCTTCAAGAAATTCAGTTTGAACCCTTGATTGGAGAACTCGATGATTATTCTCTTTTTGCCCTATGGTCTCCTCATATAAAAAATGCCGGAGGAGGAAACGACGGTTGGATTGGCGAATATAAGGGGCATACCCTGTTGTTTGCCAGAAAAGAAAATATCACCGCAGCCCTTGCTTGTTCTATTCCGTTTAAGGCTCTTAGTTGCGGCTATGTCGGAACTTCGGATGGCTGGCAGGACCTGCACGCTCATAAAAAAATGGAGTGGAGATACCCCAAAGCCCTCAATGGCAATATCGCCCTGACCGCCGAAATTCCTTTAAAAAAATCTGTTAAAAAAATGGTCTTAGCCTTAGGATTTGGGGCCAATGAAAACGAGGCAGCTTTAAGAGCCGTTCAATCTCTCTGCGGGAATTTTAAGGAAAAAGTCGAAGAATATATTGCGGGATGGAATGAATTTCAAAACTGTTGTTTAAATCTCGGTTCCGAGGGAGAATCGGGCTTTGATATTTACCGGGTCAGTACCGCGGTTTTAAAGACCCACGCCTCAAAACGTTTTTCCGGAGGCCTCATCGCGAGCCTCTCCATTCCCTGGGGTTTTTCCAAGGGCGATGAAGACATCGGCGGGTATCATCTGGTCTGGCCTCGAGACATGGTTCAAAGCGCGATGGGGCTTTTAGCGGCAGGCGATGTCAATGGAGCCAAGCACTCTCTTTTGTATCTCGCGGGAACCCAGGAAGCCGACGGGCATTGGCCGCAGAACATGTGGCTGGATGGGAGTTCTTATTGGCCGGGAATTCAAATGGATGAGACCGCGCTTCCAATTATTTTTGCCGATTTCTTAAAAAGAGAAGGAAAAATTTCTTGCGTCGCCGCCTGGCCGATGGTCAAAAAAGCCGCTACCTATATTTGCCGCTATGGGCCCGCGACAGCCCAGGACCGTTGGGAAGAAGATTCCGGATACTCTCCCTACACCCTGGCGGTTGAAATCGCGGCTTTACTTGCCGCGGCTGATTTTGCCGATGAAAACGGGGAAAAAAACCTTGCCCAGCATCTCCGGGAAACGGCGGATCTTTGGAATTTTGAAATCGAACGATGGACCTACGCCTCTGACACGGCCCTGGCTAAGAAATACGGCGTTAAAGGATATTATATTCGCATCACGCCCCAGCAGGAAGATCATGTCAGTTTTCCCAATCAAGAAATGGTGGCTCTGCGCAACCGAAGCTTTGAGGAAAGTCAAATCGCGGCGCAAGAGCTGATCAGTCCCGACGCCTTGGCCTTGGTGCGCTTTGGACTGAGAGCCCCTGATGATCCCAAAATTTTAGACACGGTTAAGGTCATCGACGCCCTTCTCAAAAGCGAAACTAAAACCGGTGTTTCCTGGAGAAGATATAACGGGGATGGTTACGGCGAACATGAGGACGGGTCGCCATTTAATGGAACCGGAGTGGGGCGACCTTGGCCGCTTTTAGCTTTAGAGCGCGCGATGTATGAATTAGCCTTGGGGAATAAAAAAGGGGTCCAAGAGATTATTAAAGCCGTGACCAACCAGACCAGCGCCGGAGGCTTGATTCCAGAACAGATCTGGGACGCTCCGGACATTCCGGAGCGGGAACTCTTTAATGGCCGCCCCGCGGGATCGGCCATGCCGCTGGTGTGGGCTCATGCGGAATACATTAAACTAATGAGATCTCTTAGAGACGGGAAAGTCTTTGACATCCCGCCTCAAACCGTAGAACGCTATCAAAAACAGCAAATGCGGCCCTGGGGACGAATGTGGAGAATGAATCATCGCTTAAGACGCCTTCCCGTTGGGCGAATACTGAGAATCGGGCTCTTTTCGCCCGCCATCGTCAAATATTCAACCGATGACTGGAAAACCGTTCTTGAGCTCGAAGCGAGAGACTGCGGGCTGGGTATTTACTGCGTCGATATTAAAAGTCAAGAACTTCCCATTGGTTCCAAAATTTCATTTACTTTCTTTTGGACCGAATCCCAACAACAAGAGGAACAAAAATTTGAGGTTGAAATCGTAACGGAGGCATCTTTTTCCGGTTCCTGGCACCACGGAAGCTAGACCATCTCCATGAAAAGTCTACTCAACGCTTTGCAAGAAGGTCGTTTAGTCGAGCTTCCGGAAACCGACAAGGCCAAGGCCCTGGAATATCTCGCGCATTTAATTGAAGCCATTCCCGATTTAGGGGTTCGCCCGGAGTTGGCCGAGATGATGATGGCCCGCGAGAAATCTCAAAACACCGGAATCGGTCTTGGAGTCGCCTGTCCCCACGTTCGGGCCGAGGGCGAAGGAGAACTTCTCTGCTCGGTCGGCTGGAGTCCGCAGGGAATTGACTACGGGGCTTCCGACGGAAAAAAAGTTCATCTCGTCGCCATGTATTATATTCCGGTTTCTCAAAAGGGCAATTATTTAAAGGAAGTCTCATCCTTGGTCGCCGCCGTTCGCCGGGAAGGCTGGATTCAATCCATCGCCGACGCGACCGATATCGCGACCGTTCGAGAACGGCTCTTAGACTGGGTTTCAAGCTCCATTGATCAAAGCGTGCCAGACACCAAGGCGCGAATGATTCGTCTTGAAGCTAAACAGGCCGAAGCCAGCGCTTTGTCTTCTTCCGTTCCAACAACGGAAAACGCTCCACTCTCTGTCGTCTCAGTCTTGATTCTTTCGCTTCCGGACCGGGTGTTTGTTTTGAGCGAAAAAACCGATTTGGCCGCCGCGATTGAAAGCGATGGATCAATCAAAGAGATTGTCTCATTGAAGAGCCCTTTTTCAAAGGGCGGCTATTCTTTAACCTTCCGCTCCGTGTCCCATTATGGCGCGAGATCTCTTTATGAGTATCTCGCCGTCAAACCCGCCTAAGAAAAGGGGGACTGTCCCCTTTTTGCGGGGAAAAGTAAAAAATTGGTAAAAACGGGAAAAACCCCTTGACAGGGGGCCCCCCGCGCCTTACACTTAGGGATATGAAGACTCTTTCCCGATTAACTTTTTTGCTGGCTTTAACCTCTGTCGGTTTTTCCTCTTTCTTCTCGATTGCCTTTGCAGATTCAAGCTCGGAGAATGGACAATATCTGCCGCCTGCGGTCGTTCAAAAAGAAGAGTCAAAAATAGCCGCTCAAAATGACGATATGGCGGCCATCGTGCTTAAGGTCAAAAATGATTACAGGGGTCCGCTGACCCCCGCTCAGCTTCACTCTTATAAGCAGTATATAGCCTCAAGAGAAGCGCTTCGGGATGATATCCGCAAGTATCTCCCTAACATCGATTACAGCCAGCCCAATCAAAGTCACAACGAATTAATTCAGGCTTTTAACGAACATCCAGATTTAAGGCAAGCCCTTAATGTGTTTGGCCGGGAAAGCGCGCTTAATTTAGAGAAAATACAGAAAACACCCGAGACCGGGATGCCGTTTTTGTCGGCCATCATTAACGCCGATGGTTTTGGGAGAGATATTCTTAAAAACTTTGCCCCCGGAGGCTCTCAAAGTTCCGTAGCGCCGACAGCCGCCGATCATCTCCTGCAAGGACAACTCGCCTTGTCTTCCGGAGATAATAAAGCTGCGCTTAAAGACGCAAAAGCGGCGGCAAAAATGGACCCTCAAAACGCATCCGCACAAACCCTTTTGGCCGAAGCGGCTTTTAAAACCGGAGACTATCCCCAAGCCGCCTCTGCCGCTCAAGAAATCTTGCAAAAAAATCCCAAGGATAAGGTCGCCATGGCCATTTACGGGCTTTCGGAAGGACGCAATCCTCGGGTCGATGAGACGCCGAATTCCTCCGCTCAAAACTCTTTGAGCCCGTCTCCAACAAACGGTTCTCTTGGCGCTTTAGCTTCAGGCGCAAATAATTCCAGATCCTCATCCCAAAATTTATCGCAAGCATCTTCTGCCCAGGCAATGCCCGCTCCCTTAGACGCTCATTTAGCCTTTCAGATGGGAAATTACAGAGACGCCTTGGCGGAAGCCAATTCCGTCCTAAAAGAAAACCCGGCGAATTTAGCGGCCGCTCTCTTGGCGGCCCAGTCCTATGCCGGAATGGGAGATTACGGGGCCGCTTTAAGGCAGGTTCAGGCGGGATTAAAAACCTCGCCCAACAATTCAAAACTCCTCAACTTGCGCTCTCAACTTCTTTCAAGGCAGGGACATTATCATCAAGGCTTGGCGGCCTCCGATATCGTCCTAGAGGGAAATCCCAAAAATGCGGAAGGCTATTACAGCCGCGCGATGGCCTTAGCCGGACTCGGAGATAAAAAGGGCGTCGTCGAATCTCTTAAACAAGCCGCTGAGCTTGACCTCAAATATCAAAGTTTAGCCGAGAAAGCGGCGAACCTGCCTCTTAATTCCGATTTGAGGCTTTTGTTTAACCAAACAAAACAAGAATTTAATCCAATCCCTAAAGCTCTTGGATTTCATGGAGGAATGATTTTAGGGCTCATCCTTTTAAGTTTGTCTGGACTTCTCCTTCTCAAACGCAGAAACTCCGGCTCTGCCATGGAGACTCAGAGCCCTCTTCCGGAATCAGAAGGCAAGACGCGCATTCTCTCGGCAAATTTAATCGCCGGACAATATCAAATCACGCGCCGAATCGGCTCTGGAGGGATGGGGTTGGTCTATGAAGGAACCGATGTCAATTTGGGCCGGCGAGTGGCCATTAAACATCTGAGAGAAGATTTACAGAGAAATCCCCAGGAAAAAGAGCGTTTTTTATCCGAGGCGCGCTTGGTCGCTTCTTTAGATCACCCCAACATCCTTCGCATTTATTCAATCGCGGAGGAAAAAGAAGAAGTCTATCTCATCTTTGAGTTTATCGAAGGCAAAACCTTGGATGAGTGGACCCAGGGCCGTAAAATTAACCTTTCCCAGGCTCTTCAGGTTTATAAAACGGTGGCCCAAGCCTTGGATTACGCGCACGCTAAGGGCATCATTCACCGCGACATGAAGCCTTCCAATATCATGATTGGTAATAATGGAGTTGTTCATGTAATGGATTTTGGAGTCGCCCGGATCGCCAAAGATCCGTCTTTAACTTCCCAGATGACAAGAACCATTGTCGGCACTCCGGCTTATATGGCGCCTGAAACTCAAGATGGGTTTATCTCCAAAGAATCCGACATTTACGGCCTGGCCGTCTGCGTCTATGAATCATTGACCGGCCAATTGCCGTTTTCCGCCACTCCCAGCGGGACCGTGAGTAAAATTAAGCGCGTTTATCCCTTGATTTCTAGTTTCGGTTTTCCCAAGGCGATGGACTTAATTTTCAATCGCGCCTTTGACCCTAATCCAAATTTGCGCTTTAAAAGCGCCCGAGAATTTATGTTGGAAATGGAGAAATTTCCCGGCGTCGCTTTGCCGGCCTAGAGGGAAATATGTCTAAAGCGGATATTATGGAATCAAGACGGGCGCTTCAGCGAAAAAAACGCAACAAAAAGGGCGGTGGATTTTTTTGGCTCTGGAGTAAAATCCGCTCCGCCTTGGGGCTGGCTTCAGAAGAAGCCGGAACGGGCGGGAGCGCCTTGTCCGGCGGCGGCGCCGCCGCTTCTGCGGCCACCCGCGTGGCTTCAGGAGCCCTTGAAGCGGGGGAAGGTCTTGCCCGCGTTTCCGTTCTTAGTCCCCAAGCGGGAGCCGCGGCTTCTTCCAGTTCTATTTGGGGTGGGCGTATTGCCATTGCCGCCGCGGGACTTGGAAT
>JAKAQV010000121.1 GCA_021819565.1 bacterium
GCCTTTTTGGTTTTCTTCCGTCATCTTAATTTGAGGATCGAAAGAAAAACTGGAATTAATCAGAAAGTTGGAAGAACCCGGGTCCCAATCTTTTAAGACAGAATAAATTTCTTCGGTCACAAACGGCATCAAGGGGTGAAGCATTTTAAGCATTCCAATTAACACCGCAACTAAAACAGTAAAAGCCGTTTTTTGGGACTGGCTGTCAGGGCCTTGAAGCCTTAATTTGGCGATCTCAATATACCAATCGCAAAAGAGATCCCATAAAAACCCATACATTTTGTCCGCCGCGTCGGCGAGATTGTAATTTTGGATATCCTCTTCGACAGAACGGCGCATCTCTTGATACTCCGACAAAATCCAAACATCGGCGGCTTCGAGTTTTTCTAAAGATAAATCTTTAATCTCTATTTTTTCACGCGGGCCCCTCGCGTTCATCAAGACAAAACGCGCGGTATTCCACAGTTTATTAGTGAAATTCCGGCCCGCGACCAGCGAATCCTCGGAAAAGACGATGTCTTTTCCTGGGCGCGCTTGAGAAATCAAGGAAAAGCGAAGGGCATCGGTTCCGTATTTTTCCATCATCTGAAGAGGATCGACCACATTGCCAAGGGATTTAGACATCTTTTTGCCCTTTTTATCCCGGACAATGCCGTGGATGAAAGACTCAGAAAAGGGAACCTGGCCGGTCAAATAAAGCCCCATCATCTGCATGCGGGCCACCCATAAATAGATGATTTCATAACCGGTCACGAGAATTTGAGTGGGATAATAGCGCTTAAAATCTTCGCCCGCTTCGGGCCAGCCAAAAACCGAAAACGGCCACAAGGCCGATGAAAACCAGGTGTCTAAGACATCGGGATCTTGCAGAAAATTTGACGAAGCGCAAACCAGACACTGTTTGGGCTTGTCCCGGGAAACGATTCCCTTCAGATCGGGAATTTGGTGAAACGATGAATTTTCGTCGATAGGGTTACACTGAAGACAATACCAAACTGGAATCTCATGCCCCCACCAGATTTGGCGAGAGACGCACCAATCACGGATATTTTTAAGCCAATCCCGGTAAGGATTCTCCCAGGATTTGGGATAAATCTTAAAACGCCCCTCATCTAAAGCCTTGAGCGCGGGCTGGGCAAGCTCTCCCATTTTGACGAACCACTGCCAAGAAAGCAAGGGTTCGATAATTTCCTGACAGCGGTAGCAAACCCCGACCGCGTGCGGGTGGGGTTCAGTCTTTTCTAAAAAGCCCTTTAATTCCAAGTCCTGAAGAATCTTTTTACGCGCTTCTTCTCTTGACAATCCCGCGTAAACGCCGCCTTCTTCCGTGATTTTTCCGGAAAAAGAAATAACTTTAATGCGGGGAAGATTGTGTCTTTCTCCCATTTCAAAATCGTTTGGATCATGGGCCGGAGTCGCCTTGACCGCGCCTGTTCCAAAAGAGGAGTCCACAAAACCGTCGGCAATGACCGGAATTTCGCGGTTAATTAACGGCAGGAGAAGTTTTTTTCCGATCAAAGCTTGATAGCGCTTATCCTCGGGATGAACGGCCACGGCGACGTCTCCCAACATCGTTTCCGGACGAGTCGTAGCGACGACAAGGCCCGGGCCGCCCGAGACTTCCGGGTAGCGGATATGCCAGAGATTTCCTTTTCTTTCCTCGTGCTCAACTTCGATATCGGATAAAGCCGTTCCGCACCGCACACACCAATTGACCAAGCGCTCGCCGCGATAGAGAAATCCATCATCCCACAATTTTTTAAACGCCGAAAAAACCGCGGTTTTTCGCTTTTCATCCATCGTAAAAGCTTCGCGGCTAAAATCAAGAGAACAGCCGAGTTTTTTAAGTTGTCCCAAAATCGTTTTTTTACAATCAATGGTCCAAGATTCCATCCGCTGCGAAAAGGCTTTTCGGCCCAGGGCCCTACGGGAGGTATTTTCGGTCTTTAAAATTTTTTCCATCACGGTCTGGGTCGCAATTCCGCCGTGATCGGCGCCGGGAACCCAACAAACGTCTTTTCCCGCAAGCCGCTCTTTTCGCGCTAAAAAATCTTGAATGGTATTATTAAGAGCGTGTCCGATATGAAGAGCCCCGGTCACGTTCGGAGGGGGAATCACCAGGGAATAGGACTTTTCTTTCCCGGGATGAGCGTTAAAAATTCCGGATTCCATCCAGCGGGAAACCCAGTGGTCTTCGACATCTTGAGGGATATAGGCTTTATCCCAGGTTTTTCCTTGCGCGTTCTCAGCCATTTTTCAAATGAGATTTTATTTTTGAAATTAAGAGATTGACATCAATGGGTTTGACCACATATTCAATAGCCCCGGCGTCTTCTCCGGCAATCCGATCGATTTTTTCCGTTGAAGAGGTAAAAAGGATGACCGGAATCTCTTTTGTCTTTGGATTCTTTTTAAGCTGGCGGCAAACTTCCAAGCCGCTAAAATCCCGGATATAGAGGTCAAGCAGGATAATATCAGGCATTAAGGTCTCGACTTTCTGGACGAAATCTTGACCGGGAATCTCAAGGGTCTCGACCACCATTCCGGCCCAGCGGATAGCGGCTCCAACGGCTTCTCTGAGAAGCTCATCGTCGTCAACAAGTAGAACTTTCGGGGATTTATCCATTTTTATTCCTCACAACAAATCGGACGCTAAAGCCGCCAAAAGGCTTCTTTCGCTCTTGGTGAAAGTCACGTGCCCAAAAAGCCCCTGCCCCTTAAAACGCTCAACCAAATAAGTGAGCCCGTTAGAGGCGGAGTCCAAATAATAATTATCTATTTGATAGGGGTCTCCAGTCAAAACTATTTTCGCTCCCTGTCCCGCGCGGGAGATGATGGTCTTAATCTCATGAGGCGTCAAATTCTGGGCATCGTCGATAATAATAAAAAGATTGGGAAGAGTGCGCCCTCTCAGATAGGTCACCGCTTCAATTTCAAGCATCCCTTCTTCCATCAGCATTTGGATATCCATATCGGAAGTTTCAAGAGAGCCGTGCGGACGCTCTAAAAGATAGCTTAGATTGTCATAGATGGCCCCCATCCAATTGGTCAGTTTTTCTTCCTTGGTTCCGGGGAGAAACCCGATATCATGCCCGACGGCCACGACCGGGCGCCCGACAAAAATACGGCGGTAATATTTTTCCTCAAGGGTTTGCTGTAAAGCCGCCGCCAAAGCCAAGAGAGTCTTTCCCGATCCCGCCAAGCCCACCAAGGTGACCAACTGAACGTCTTTGTTCATCAAAAGCTCCAAGGCAAAGCGCTGTTCCACATTTAAGGGTTTTATCCCCCAGGGAACGGAATCGGCGTGGGAAAGAGGCAAAAGAGAATTTGTTTTTTTATCAAATCTCGCCAAAGCCGTTTGAGACTGAGAAGCCCTCAGAAGAATAAATTCATTTGGCTCCGCTTCGATCTTTAAATCAGAAACGGCTATTTTCTTTTCTTTGTAAAAGCGGTCTATGACTGCGGGTTCAACGGGCTCTTCTCTCCAACCGCGATAGAGTTCGGAAACGTCGACTTTTTGCTTTTCATAGTCTTCGGTCTCAAGCCCCAGGGCATCGGCCTTAATGCGAAGATTGATGTCTTTGGAAATGAAAATGACATGTTCCTCGATCTTGCTTAAATAAAGAGCGCAGCCTAAAATAGCGTTGTCTTTATGTTGAACCGGAAGTTCCTTGGGCAAATTGCCGACGCTTTTAAGCTCGACTTTCAGTTTTCCGCCGTGCTCCAAATCTACCCAATCCGAAAGCCGCCCTTTTTGACGCAATTCATCCAGTTTGCGGGCCACTAAACGCGCGGAGCGCCCGCGCTCATCGTTAGAGCGCTTAAAAGAGTCCAGTTCCTCGATGACGCCCAAGGGAATGACAACGCGGGAACCCGCGAAAGAAAAAGGGGCCAAAGGATCGTGCAAAATAACGTTGGTGTCCAGAACAAATGTTTTCATCCAAGGGCCTCACTTTTTGACATTTGATTAAACGGAGAAACAAACTCCATAAACACCTGATTGGCGAGAAACACGCCTTCTCGGGTCAATCTAAAAGCCTCTCCGCGCTTTTCGATAAGACCGCGGGAGGTCAAGGAATTCCATTGTGGCGCAAAAACTCGGCTAGACTCTGGAGGAGGAACGTAGCCTTCCAGCATCCGCAATCCCAAAAAGGCCATTTCCCCCAAGCGTTCGATTCCCTCGAGTTTTTCTTCTGAAGATATCGCGCGTTTTCCGGATTCAATTTGAGCGCAATAGGGGATAAGACGATCCTCATTCATCGTTCGCATTCCGTTTAAGTAAGAAGCCGCTCCGCAGCCCAAGCCCAGATATTCTCCATTTCTCCAGTAAATCCTATTATGCAAAGATTCAAAGCCCGAAAGCGCGAAATTCGATATTTCATAATGAACAAAACCCGCCGTTTTTAGCGCTTCAATCGAAGCCTCGAACATTTCTCGCGCGAGGCTTTCATCCACATTGATTTTTTTTTTTGAAAACAAAGTCCAATCTTCGACTTGAAGACCGTAAAGAGAAATATGTTCCGGAGACAAATCAAGAACTTGCCTTAAACTCCGCAGATGATCCGCAAGCTTTTGTTCCGGAAGCCCGAACATTAAATCGACAGAAATAGAAAAATTTCCCGCTCTTCTGAGACTTGAAAAAACAGAGAGAAAATCTCTTGCGGAATGCCGGCGACCGATGGATTTAAGCAAACGATCTTCCAGAGTTTGAAGTCCCAGGCTAATCCGCCCAACGCCGGAGTCCTTTAAAATTTTAATCTTCTCTCTATTTAAGCTTTCCGGGTTGGCCTCAAAAGTCGCTTCCTTAAAATCGGCTTTAGAAAAGCGAGAGCGAATCATTTTAAAAAGAAATTGCAATTCTTCTTCCGATAATTCGGACGGAGTTCCGCCTCCGATATAGAGAGTGTCGGGATTAAAATCAGGAAAAAAAGACGCCTCTTTCTCCAAGGCCGCAAGATAGCGGGCAACGGTTTTATTTTGTCCGGAAAAGGCCGTAAAGTCGCAATAAAAACATTTGATGGAACAGAAAGGAATGTGCAAGTACAGCCCGCGCGGCAGTTTCAAGCTTTAGGTCTCGACAAAATTAGGTTTTGGAGCGATGTCGGTGGCGCGTCGCGCCCAAGTCTTTGGCGCATTTCCATAATCGATGTAGGTATATTTTTTCATCGCCGCTTCATACTCATCAAGCAAATCAACGCCTTCTCTTGGCTTAATCGCTCCCGAACGCACCCGAGAATCAATGGCTGACTTGAGCATTTTAACCAGTTCAAAATCGCTATATTGAATGCTTTGAAGGACCTCTCTAACATTTTGGCCTTGAATCATTTCTTCGATGTAATATCCCGAGGGTTCGCTCGGGTCTTCAAAAACATGGACCTCGCTGACCCGGCCAAAAAGATTATGGATGTCTCCCATCGTCGCTTGATAAGCTCCCATCAGAAAAACCCCAAGGTAATAGGGCTCTCCATTTTTAATCGGATGAAGGGGAAGCGTCCCGCCAGCCTTGCGGTGGCAGGCAAACTGGGAAATTTTTCCATCCGAATCGCAAGTGATGTCGACTAAGGCCGCGCGATGGGTGGGCTCTTCATTTAAACGTTCCAGCGGCATGATCGGGAAAAGCTGCCCAATAGCCCAGCTGTCGGGCAAAGATTGAAAAATAGAAAAATTGCACAGGTATTGATCTCGCAAAGCCTTTGACATCTCAAGAATATCGTCGGGAACGTCCTTAATTTTTGCCAAAACGCCGCCAATTTCCCGGCACAGACTCCAAAAAAGGGTTTCCGCCTTGGCGCGATCTTCCAGGCCTAAATATCCCAAATTAAACAGAGAAAACGCTTCGTCGCGTTTTTGAACGGCCTGGTGATAACTCTCGACAATGGTCTTGGGATTT
>JAKAQV010000122.1 GCA_021819565.1 bacterium
GCTTTTTAAGCGTGAAAGTAAGTCAAAACTCGGCGATGAAAGGGAGGAGCCCACGATATTTTTTTTGAGGGCGGCGATATGCTTAAGCGCGGCCTGGCTTAAGGGCTTATCGGAAGGCTGGGATTTGAGATAGGAGGAGATACTCTCTGACAACGCCTTTAATCGGCTAAGCGAGACGCTCTGATTAATATAAGATTCGAGTAGGTTTGAGAGAAAATATCTACCCTGACCATTGCGGCAGATAATGCGCCGTGACTCGAAACGGCAGTTGAAATTATAAAGAGTCTCTTTCTGATCGGATGTCAATGGATTTAAAATTGGATCATAGGGCGAAAGAAACGCCTTCCATTCTCCCTGCGTTAAAACCTCGCCGTTGGGACCGATGATGAAACCGCTTGCGTCATCAAAGTGCCAACATAAAATTTCAAATTCCTGGCGATATTTTTCAGCTGAAGGCTCGACTTTAAAATTGAATTTCTCTTTTAAATTCTCCTGAGGGATGTTGGGAGTGGTGGAACTTTTAGGGGGCAAAACGGCTTGACTACAGAAAGGCGGCACGGCGGCCAAAGAGTAAGAAGACAAAATGCCGATAAGCCCAAACGTGATTGCAAATCTCACATAAACTATATAACAGAACAAAAAGTCGCCGTCAAGGGACAAAAGGACATTCCAACGGAAAGTAACGGAAAGGCAAAGAAAGAAACGGAAACAGCTTTTTTCCGTGACTTGCCCTTTCTCTCCGTTACTTCCGTTGCTTTTCGTTAGCTTTTTACTTTTTCGACTTTGTCGACGATCAAGGCTTTAAGACCGCCTTTGTGGGTCATGTCGCCGGTGACTTTAACGAGTTTCGCCGCTAATTTCTTGGCGGAATCATATGCGGATTGCTTCTCATGGTTGTTGACTAAGAGGAAAAGAGATCCCTTCTTCGTCAATAATCCCATGGGGGAGCCGTCGGCCAGGCATTTCTTGGCGCACTCGGCGTGTTTGGCTCCTTTAGCTCCGTGGCTGAGGTAGCAAGCCAAATCCACGATTTCGCCGGTCACGGTTTTGTCCGCGGCTTCGTGCTTTTCGCCTTTCATGTTCATTCCCTTCATATGGCCCATGGACTGGGACCATGCTAAGGGGGCTGTGGCCATCGCTGAGGCCGCTAACAACGCGATCATTGTCTTCTTCATTTTATTCTCCTAGAGCTTATAGTGATGTATTTCCCAAGCTCCGACGATAGTTTATCATTTAACTCAAGTATGAGTCAAAATGAGCGATAGTTCCTATTTAGGCGCGGAAAGAAGAGATTTCGCGGCTTGAATGACGAGATCGGTCACCGCGGGGCCGACGGAATTAGTCTCCTCATAATGATCGCCCTTGGGGCGCGGCTCCATGATGAGATCATCAGTGACTTTGAAATCATATCCCGGAACCATGTATCCCAGTTCGTCATTAGCGAGCCCCGCGACGATTTTTATTTTTCCGGGAATTTCGCTCCACAGGTAAGGGCCTTTCGGCGCTTTTGAGAGATCCGGCGGATTGGGGTTTGAGGGTTTAATCAGAGGATGCCCAAAACGGTAGCGGCCATGATATCCGCCGATCACGAGTTCCGGAAATATCTCGCCGGGAATCCCGAGAATGGTCAGCGAGCCGAGGCGAATCAAACAGAGCTCGCTTTTGACCCAGGGGCTTTCTTCGGGTTTTAGCAGATGAAAAGCGTGTTTAAAAGCGATCCAATAGGGGCTTTCTTTGAGAGGCGAGCCGTCTTTTAAAAAGAGTTTATGCCCAAAAACCAGGGAATAGAGAAAAAGAAGGTATCTTGAATTTTGAACGGGAATTAAAATCGTTTGGCTTGAAACGGAAATTTTTGAGGCGTTGATGGGAATTAAATGGGGAAGATTTTGAAGCGCGAAATCGGCGACAGCTTTTCCGATGCGCTCGTTTTCTTCCCAAGAGCCGTCTTTCCCTTTCGTTTCTTCCGGCGTCAGAAGCCCTCCGATGGGACCGTTGATAAAAACGCAGGTCCCGCCGGATTTTTTCTCCATGCGATCGCAGAGAACTCCGGGAAAATCGGCGGTTAGAAACCGGTTTGTGTGGCTGAGAACTTCCGCATGGCAAGGCCAGTGGACGATATTGGCGAGGGTTTTGCGGTCGAAGCTTTCAACGTGGACGACGGAAAAATAAGGATCGATGACGACTGGGTCCCGGCTGTCGCGGCAAAGCCCGTTGGGCGGCAATTCCTTAGTCAGTCCCGAGAGCCGGACAGGCTTAAGATTTTGCGACAATTCATTTATTTTTTTTGCGACGGAGTTTCCAATTCTTTGAAGGTATTGGGAATTGACGCCGGAGACTCCGGGCCAGGGCCCCCAAAGCCCCAAGGTGTCGGGTCCCGAGTGGTCATGGGTCGAGGCGACGAAAAGATATTTTCCGGGTTGGTTAAAGCCCGAGAGTTTTCTTAAATCCTCGACTTGATTGCGGAAAAAACCGATGAGATCAAAACCCACAATCGCAAGAGTTTCTTTTTTGTTGGACAAAATGAGGATGCGCGCGTAAAGAGGATCGTGAACGCCGATGGGGTTTCGCCCCATGAAGCCGTAGCCAGCGAGATAGGTCTTTTCGGTCTTGAGATTCGGCGTAATGTCGACTTTCCCTGCGGCGGCTAACATTTCCGCCCGCGCGGAAACCGATACTGTCGAAACGGCGGCCAGAAATGCAATTATTTTTATCAGCCTCATATCCTGATTCTACATTAATATTGTAAAATCAGAAAGTTGAGCCCGTAGCTCAGGGGTAGAGCATTCGCCTTTTAAGCGAGGGGTCGTGGGTTCGAATCCCACCGGGCTCATAAGCTTTAGTGCAGTGCGTTCAGTGTTTCTTTGCGTTTGTTGTTTTCGTCATCCCGGCGTGAGCCGGAATCCAGAACCTGGACTCCGGCTTACGGATTGCCGGAGTGACGGATTGTAAAGGGACTTATGACGCACTACATTAGATATTCGCCCCCGTCGTCTAACGGCTAGGACGCGGCCCTTTCAAGGCCGAAACACGAGTTCGATTCTCGTCGGGGGCACCAGATTCAATTCTTCTATTGACAGTCCTCTTCTTGTCCGTTACACTTAATACGTTAAGGTGAAACAATCCTCGGGAATTTCCATAATAGAGCTGATGGTCACCGTGGCTTTAATCGCCATTGGGGCGATGGCTTTTATCAGCGCTTTTCAGGGCATTAACCGGGCTCTTCAATCGGCGAGAATGCGGACGATCGCGACCAATTTGGCGCAGGAAGAAATCGAATATCTGAAAAACTTTTCCTACTACACTCTTTTGGTGACGACATCAACTTCCATCAATAGCGATTTTACTCCAAGCCTGAGTTATGACAATGCCTCCTATCCGCCGCAAAACTTTAGTTATTGGGGAAATTCTCTTACTCGCGCGGTTTACATTCAATATGCGGCCCCGGTCGGCGGACAGATGCAGACTTTGCCTTATACCGCCAATGACCCCGGGCTTAAAATGATTACCGTTTATGTATGGTGGAACGACGGGGCCGGTTGGCGGGACGTGGAAATGCAAAATCTGTTGGAAAATCCCAATGTCTCGACATTAAATTCTCAGATTACCGGTTTTGTTTATGACTCCTCTTCCGGCAATAGCCCTTTGTCCGGAGCGATTGTCAGCGTTTTGGGCAGTCCGCAATGGAATACAGAATCTTCGCTCAATGGAAGTTTTAGTTTAAGCGTGGCCGCCGGGTCTTATACCGTGGTTGCCTCTTCCATAGGCTTTTTCTCCGCCTCATCTCCTCTTCTATCCGCGCCCTCGGGCGGCTCTGTAAACCAAAGTTTTTATTTAACCCAAATGGCGTCAGGAACGGTTGTCTCGAACAGCGTCTATTTCTCCGGAAATGTTCTCATTAGTCAAATCGTGGCCGACACAAAGACCGTGGTCGCCGACGGCAGCGCCCAAGATGTCCAGTATGTCGAACTTTTTAATCCGACCACAGGGGTTGTCTCGGTCGCGAGCGATATCTCCGGGCCGGGATGTTCTAATTCCGTTACGCCTTTGATTCAGATCAATTACTATTGCGGAAATGGAGCCAGCTGCACCTCAAACGATCAGGCTCCCATCTCCCTTTGTTATATTTCCTCATCCGTTGAGTCCGGTTCCTATTACTTGATTGCTAATACGAGCGAGACTTTTACCGTGGCGGGGGAAACCGTCTCTCCCGACGCCTATTTTCAGAATAATTATTATCCCGATGAGAACTGGCCCACGACCGAAATTATCCAAACTGGTCATGCCGGAGCGGTTCAGATTCAAGGCCCTGGCAGCGTGGGGAGTGGCGTCATTGATGAGGTCGGCTGGTCTAACACCGCCAATGGACATAATCCTGTTCTGGCTTGGGGTAATCCCATCCCTCAGAAAGGCGGAATCCAAAGCGGAGACCAGATTGTTCGGATGTCAAGCCCTTGCGCTGTCATCCCCGGTTTAGGGCGGGCATATGATACCCAAGATAACGCCGATAATTTTGGATACGACATCACTGGGATAGGCGGGAGTTATTTTTTAAATCCGGCATATGACACATTGACCTCGACTCAGCCCGTTATTGCCGGAGATCCCGCTATCGGCGGATATGCGTCTTCCGATGATGGTCTTTCCGCGCCGAGCCCCATCTTTGAACTCCTTTTACTCAATTCTTTTGATCCCACTCCGCCCGCCGGATACTGCCCATATGCGAGCTTTAATTTGACCAATGTCGCGACCGGGACCTGGACCGTGGTGGTTGCAAGCGGCGCTTATCAGCAGAGTATTTCGAGCGTCACCATTTCCTATTCAGGGCAAACTATTCCCGTCCTCAATTCTTTTACCGCGCCGGTTTCTTCTTTCGCTCCCGTCGGGTTTTTGCCGCTTTCTTCCGCCGCTTTGGGCGGGTATATCGCCGGGACGGTGACCAGCGTTCAAGGAACTCCTCTGAGCGGAATCACGGTTTTAGGGGGAGCTTCCAGCGCGCTCACTAATTCATCGGGGTTTTATTTTCTTTCTTCCTCGACCGGTTCGTCTGTCTTGGGGACCGCCGTGTCTTTGTCAGTCAACCCCAATCAGGAAAATCCGCTTTATGTCAGCGCAACAGCTGCGGTCAATGTCTATTTTGGAGAAGTGACGGTCCAGAATTTCACCCTTTCCCAGGGCGGGGAAATCATCGGTTATGCCACGAGCGGACTCTCGGTATTGCCCGGCATTGTTTTTGTCGCCTCTAACACCGAAACTACCCAGGCCGGGACCAGCGATGACACCGGGCATTTTTATATTCCGAATTTGACCA
This sequence comes from bacterium, assembly GCA_021819565.1. GTDB lineage: Bacteria > Elusimicrobiota > Elusimicrobia > UBA1565 > UBA9628 > JAKAQV01. The sequence continues at coordinate 5,309 of JAKAQV010000122.1, forward strand.
CCGGAACTTACACGGTTATTCCGCAACTGTCTTCCGGACAAACCTCAAGCCCGGCCCAGGCTTCGGTCAATGTGGGCAGCGGAAATCTGGAAGTTTTTTCCGCGAGTTTTACTATCTCCGGAATCATGGGAACTTTTAGCGGGACCGTTTCCGCGGGAGGCAATCCCGTGACTACGGGAGTGATCATTATGGCCTCAACGGGGACGCTTTCTTATCCGCCGCCCAACATCACGGGATCCGGCGCCGGGCAGATTTATTACGCGACGATGAGTCAACCCGACGGCAGCTATTCCTTGCCCGTGCGCGGGTCCAATTCTTCAAACACCTACAGCTACAACCTTTTGGCCATTTACCCTTCAGTTGACGAAGGGAATGGAGCGGTCAGCGTTGTTTCTCAAACGCAGTCGGGCTCGGTCGACGCCGGACAAACCCAGGCGGTTAATTTTACCGGATTATGAAATACCTAAAAGCTTACGTAAGCCGTTGCCGTCATTCCGGCGTAAGCCGGAATCCAGATTCCACTGAGGAAAGCCTGGACACCGGCTTTCGCCGGTGTGACGTCAAAAAATTTGCCACTT
>JAKAQV010000005.1 GCA_021819565.1 bacterium
TCCGATGTTCTCTTATTGGTTGCCCGCCCAAGGTTATGATGTGTTAATTTTCGATTATCGCGGATACGGAGCCTCCGATGGGAAACCCTCGGTCAAAGGCGCCATTAAAGACGGAGAAGCGGCCATTGACTATGTTTTAAAGCGCCGGGATTTACCTTCGGCGGTATTTGTCTGGGGGCAAAGTTTGGGCGGAGCCATCGGCATCGCTTCTCTGGCCCTGGGGCGTTTTCAAAACCCGCGCATCAAGGCCCTCATCATCGAAAACTCTTTTGACTCTTATCAGGATATGGCCGAGGCCGTATTGGGCCGCTCCTGGATTACCTGGCTTTTCCGCTGGCCGCTTTCAAGGCTGTTTATCTCCGACCGCTACGCGCCCATGAATTACATGCGCCAATTACCGCATATTCCGATTCTGGCGATTGCCTCGACCAAAGATACGATTGTCCCATTTCGACTTGAAAAAAAACTTTTTGAGGAACTCCCTCAGCCAAAGACCCTGTGGATCGTTTCCGGGGGAGATCATTTGTCGGCCTTTACGCGATTTGGAGATTCTTTCAAGCCTAAACTTCTTGAATTTCTCAGCGAGCACCGCCATTAAAATCCATAAACCGTCTTGAGAAGAGAACCATATTTAGTAGAATGAGGTATTCCTCTACTCAACGATGAATCTTGATCTTCTCAACCCCGAACAAGCGCGCGCGGTTCTTCACAAAGAAGGACCGCTCTTGGTTCTGGCCGCGGCGGGAACCGGAAAAACGCGGGTCATCACTTACCGGATCGCCAAACTTATCGAAGAAGGCGTTCCCCCCGAAAGAATCCTGGCCGTCACTTTCACCAATAAAGCCGCCGAGGAAATGCGCCAAAGAATTGAGTCTCTGTCTCCCGGAAAAGGCAGCGCGGTCTGGGTTTTCACTTTCCACGGCTTCTGCGCGAAGCTTTTGCGCCAGCACTATGAGTTAGCCAAACTCAGCCGTCATTTCACGATTTACGATCAATCCGACCAAAAAAGACTGATCACCGAAGCGATGAAGGAACTCGGTCTCGATAGAGAAACCGCGAAGGCCTCGATGTATACCGGAATTATCTCGCGCGCCAAAGACGATCTTTTAGACGCCGAGTCCTACGCGATCTATGCCGAAACGACCGTTGACTCTTCCAGAAAAACCGCCGCGAGAATTTACAGCGTCTATCAAAAGAAGCTGGAAAACGCGGGAGGAGTCGATTTCGGAGATCTCTTGCTTAAAGTTTGCTCTCTTTTAAAGGAACACCCCTCTATTCGCGAATACTATCAAGATTATTTCCGGCATATTCTCGTAGACGAATACCAAGACACCAATCACGCCCAATACATCATCACCAAAACCCTGGCCTCCAAACATAAAAATCTGTGCGTGGTCGGAGACGACGATCAAAGCGTTTATTCTTGGCGCGGCGCCGATATCCGAAACATCTTGGAATTTGAGCGCGATTTTAAAGACACCGGAGTCGTCACTCTCGAACAAAATTATCGTTCGACCAAGCCGATTCTCGACGCCGCGGGACGGGTCATCCGCAACAACGGAAAGCGCAAAGCCAAAACCTTATGGACAAAAAAAGAAGGCGGCAACGCCATCCATGTCCAAGAGTTGATGGATGAAAGAGAAGAGGCTTCCTGGGTAGTCCGTAGAATCGAAGGGGAAAAAAGAGGAGGGCGTTCTCTTTCCGATTTCGCGATTTTTTACCGCACCAACGCGCAAAGCCGTTCTTTTGAAGAGGCCTTGCGCCGCGCCGGAATCAATTATCGATTGATCGGGGCGATGCGCTTCTATCAAAGACAAGAAATCAAAGACGCCTTGGCTTACGCGCGCGTGATTTTAAATCCGAGAGATGAAATTAGCCTGATGCGAATCGTCAACACCCCGCCACGGGGTATCGGAAAAACCAGCCTTGAAAGAATCAAGGCTTTTGCGAATTCTAAAAATTTAAGCGGTTTGGACGCCTTTAAGGCGGCCTCGGAAATAGAAAATTTGACGCCTTCTTGCCGCAAATCCTTAGCGGATATGACTTCCTTTATTGACAGAATTCAAACCGATTTGCCGTCTTTGTCGGCCGGGCTTGCAATGGCGCGCATTTTAGAAGAATCCCGCTATTTTTCTTGGCTGGAACAAGAAAGCGAAACCGATCTCGACGCGGCTTCTCGTCTCGCCAACGTCCAAGAACTTTTAAACTCGGTCAAGGAATACGAAGAAAGAAGGCAGGCCTCCGGTTCTCCTTTAAGCCTTAGCCAGTATCTCGAAGAAATCTCTCTTCAAACCGACAGCTTGGATGCGCCGGGGGGCGAGGATTCGATAACCCTGATGACCATTCACCTCGCCAAGGGCCTTGAGTTTCCAGTGGTTTTCCTGACCGGTCTTGAGGAAGGGTTATTTCCAATCGGCTCGAATAATTCTTCCCAGGAGGAATTGGAAGAAGAAAGGCGCCTCTGCTATGTCGGAATGACGCGGGCAAAGGAAATGTTGTATTTGACTCATGCCTCGACTCGGCGCGTTTTCGGACAAACCTATTCCAATATCCCTTCCCGCTTTATCATGGAGTCTCAGGTTGAAAGCGAATGTTCGCCCTCTTCCAAAAGACTGCCCGCTCAACCCGCGATGACGGGCTCCTCTCTTCAGCCGCCAAACTCCTACGCCCAAAGAATGGGGGCAGCGCTAAGAGTCGGCTCTCGAGTTCGGCACCCGCTTTTTGGAACGGGAGAAGTGCTGGAAAAATCCGGCAGCGGAGAAGGCGCCAAAGCCCTCATCCGCTTTCAAAATGGAAGAATCGCCAAACTTGTTTTGCGCTACGCCCCCTTGGAGGTTATTTGATGGAAAAATCTTCTCCGATTACGAAAGAAGACGTGCTTAAAATCGCGACCTTGGCTAAATTGTCTTTGTCCGCCGATGAAGTTTCCCTCTACCAATCGCAATTCGTCAAAATCTTGGACTCGATCGCGGAATTGTCCCGCTTAAATGTGGAAAACGTGCCCCCGACCTCTTCAGTCCTGGGTATCAAAAACGCCTTGCGCGAGGATCAAGCGTCTCCTTTTGATAACATGAACGCCCTCATTGATAACGCGCCGGAAAAAGACGGCCCTTATTTCAAAGTTCCTAAAATAATCGAATGAACCATTTAACTTCGCTCTCAGCCGCTCAAATCGCAAAAAACGTCTCGGATGGAAGTTTGAAGGCCGAAGAAGTCGCCGCAGCTCACTTAAGCCGCATTAAATCCGAAGACTCCAAGGTCAAGGCCTTTATCACGGTCTTAGAAGAACACGCGCTTAAGGTTGCCCGCCAAATTGACTCAAAAAGGGCTCAAGGGAAAAAGCTCGGCAAATTAGCCGGGGTTCCAATCGCCATCAAAGACAATATTTTAGTCAAAGGCGTTGAAACCACCTGCGCCTCTAAAATTCTCAAGGGCTTTATGGCCCCTTACGACGCGAGTATCATCGCGAAACTCAAAGAAGAAGACGCCGTCATTATTGGAAAAACCAATCTCGATGAATTTGCGATGGGCTCATCGAACGAAAATTCCGCTTTCTTTAAGACTAAAAATCCCTGGAATTTAGACGCCGTCCCCGGGGGCTCTTCGGGAGGCTCGGCCGCCGCGGTCGCGGCCAAAATGGCGCCTTTATCCTTGGGCTCGGACACCGGAGGTTCTATCAGGCAACCCGCCGCTTTTTGCGGCTTAGTGGGTCTTAAGCCGACCTACGGACAGGTCTCCCGCTATGGCCTTATCGCCTTTGCCTCGTCTCTTGACCAAATCGGCCCCATGGCCCGAAGCGTCGAGGACGCCGCGCTTTTATTATCCTCTATCGCGGGACACGATTTAAAGGATTCGACATCGTCTCCACAAGCCGCCACCCATTTTTCGGGAGCGCCGCTTGAAAGCGCCTGCGGCCTTAGAATCGGAATGCCGCGAGAATATTTCGCCGAGGGCCTTGACCCCGAAATCCGGAAATCCGTTTGGAACGCCGTCAATTTCCTAAAAACCATCGGCGCTGAAGTCAAAGACGTCTCTCTGCCGCATACCGCTTACGCCGTCGCGACGTATTACATCATCGCGCCATCCGAAGCCGCCTCCAATCTGGCTCGCTTTGACGGAGTCCGCTATGGACACCGCGCGCAGGACGCGAGAAGCCTTTCGGAACTCTACGAAAAAACCCGCGGGGAAGGTTTTGGCCCCGAGGTTAAAAGGCGAATCATGCTGGGCACCTACGCCCTAAGCTCGGGCTATTACGACGCCTATTATAACCAAGCGCAAAAAGCTCGGACTCTGATCGCGCAAGATTTTGAAAACGTTTTTAAGGAAGTCGATTTTCTAGCCACCCCCACCACTCCAACGGCCGCCTTTAAATTCGGCGAAAAATCATCCGACCCGGTGGCGATGTATCTATCGGATATCTTTACGATACCTTCTAATCTCGCCGGAAACGCCAGCCTCTCTGTTCCCTGCGGGCTAACCAAAGACCATTTGCCTATCGGGCTCCAGCTAATCGCTCCGGCCTTCCAAGACGAAAAATTATTGGCGCTCGCGGCCACCGTGGAAAAGGCCGTCAATTTCCCGCAGATCGCTGGGATTGGATGAAAACGGACTGATGGAAGCGCCAAAGCAATCACAATGGAAGCAACCGCTGAAATCCAAACCTGGAGAGGCTACAATAAATATGCCGCTAACGCGTAGGGCCTCTCATATGATGCAGCCCTGTTTGTTCGAGGACAATTCGCCTCCTTGCATGCCATCAGTGCAGTTTCTTGGCAATAAGGAAAAATTATTGCCTTGGATTTTTAGTTTTGTGCCAACCTCGACTTTACAAAAACCCTTGCGTTTTCTTGATGGTTTTTCCGGTTCAGCCGCAGTGTCATATGAAGCCAAGCGCAGAGGGTTTCAAGTCACCAGCAATGATCTATTGCAATCGTGTTGGCAGTCAGCGGCGGGCTTAATAGAAAACGGGACAAATACGCTCTCACAGGCGGAAGCGGAGCGTTTATTCGAGCATTCCACCCAGGCAAGCGACATGATGAGACGGCTATTTGCCGGGCGATTTTTTACGGAATCCGAGGCAGGATTGCTGGATTCCTTCCGAGCCAACATAGAAATATTGCCAACAGCTAAACAATCGCTCGCGATGGCGGTGATGAATCGCGCCTTGACGCGAAAAATTTTGATGGGACATTTTGCCCATTGCCAAGCGTTGACTTACGCCGCCAATCCCGCTCGAATTCGGCGGAATCCTAGTATTGCTAAACCTATTCAACAATTATTCTTTGATCTATTGCCGGAATTTAACCAAGCTGTATTTGATAACGGTCTAGCGCATCACGCCTATAACTTGGAGTTGCTGGAGTTATTGCATGATGAAGTGGATTTCCATGTGGCATATTTTGATCCTCCATACTGCATGAGTCATGGCGATTACCAATCGTTTTACCATCTACTAGAGACCTATTCCCGCCGCTGGATGGACAAAGAATTTATTGGGGGCACTAATCGATACTGGCCTCCCCTAGACACTGGTTTTGACAAAAAAGCGACAGTGATTGACTCTTTCAATAGGCTGTTCAAATTGGCGGCTCCAATCCCACTATGGCTAATCTCATATAACGACCGGAGCTATCCTAATGTGGAAATGTTTCACGACCTGTTGTCGGCAACCGGACGAACAATAGAAGTGCATCGTTATCAATACCAAAACAGCCGTGGCGGAAAAGGTTCGGTTAAGGGATCTCACGAAATTTTGTTTTTGGCACGCAATGAATAAATTCAAGCATTGGTTAAAATGTTACGAAACGGATGATTTATTGCCGTTTACCGATAACGCCGACGCGTTGCTTTGGTTAAAACTCAAATCCATTGCGCGAAGAGAATACCTGAATGGATTCTTGCTTCATAGTGGGATAAAATTAAAATCGGGCACATTGAAAGAACAATGGCGAGAGCTGTTTGTTTCATTACATCAGCGGCATGATGCGCATTCGTTGCTGGATGCTTTTATTCGCGATCAAGATCGCCGTATAGCATTGGCTTTGCCGGTTCAACAACTAGTTTCCGAACTTTACAAAATGCGTTCCTTTGACTGGGGCGGAAACTATCAGAATAATTTAGACCGTTTCCTGGTGGATCGCTATATTAAAAATATTCCGTCGTTTGATATTCTTTCGTCCAAAATAAAAACGGAAATCGCGGCGAGCGTTTCCGGTTATGTGTTGTGCTCATGGTATAATCACTGGTCATCCATTTTAATCGAGCACTTGTTCAAGCAACACCCAAAAGTCTTACCAACGATCGGCATGATAAAAAAAGTTGATTTTTTTATTGATCAAATACCATTCGATCTAAAGGTGACTTATCTGCCGCAAGGCTACATCGCAGAGCAACGCAAGGCGATGGGACTAAAGCCTGAGCTAACGGAGCTAAAAGAATATGCACGAACTGAAAACATATCTTTCGATAAAACCGTCGACGATGCGACGCAAACATATGAGATTACACAAAAATTGCTTGATATGGGCAGTCCTAATGCGGACCAGGTTCAGCGCATCAGGACTCGCATTCTAAAAGATGCCATAAAATCGCCAAAACTCTTGGCGCGTTGGCTCTATGAGAATCAAGGCGAGCGCCGATTTGACGCTTCAAATCGCGTTTTTCTAGTTATGGTGGACACCACGGATTGGGATGCAAGCTGGAAATTAAAGCGGAATTTAGATGCGCTCAAGCCATCAATTGAAGGCTGGATTAATTCGTTTGACCGCAAGAAATTAGAACGTTTGAAGCTAGAGTTTATTTTCGCGGGAAAATCATACCGGTGTTTTTCTGACGTCATTTTTATTGTGCGATGATGCTAAGATGATGCTAAATGGATAAAGAAAAATCCGCGGGAGGCATTCTCAGTAAAAATGGCAAGCTTATGCTGGTCCGCGTCAAGAATCTCATGGGGCAAAAAGTTTGGACTTTTCCAAAAGGACATATCGAAAAGAACGAAACTCCTAAAAAAGCCGCTCTTAGAGAGGTTTGGGAAGAGACCGGATGGGAATGCAAAATTATACGCCCCCTTTTTCTCGCCCGCTATCGTTTTAAAAGAAACGACAAGCCGGTCTCTAAAACCGTACGCTGGTATCTCATGGAACCGTTTTTAAAATCAGGGCGCCCAATGGCGGGGGAAATTCTCTCGGCCCAATGGCTCAGCCCCAAAATCGCCGGGAAAAGGCTCAAATATAAATCAGACCTTAGACTTTTAGACCTCTGGAAAAAACTATGACAGAATCTTTTGAAATGGTCGTCGGACTCGAAGTCCATGTTCAGCTCGCGACAAAAACAAAACTCTTTTGCGCCTGCGCCAACGACGGTTTTGGCGCTCCCCCCAATAGCCGGGTTTGTCCGGTCTGCACCGGCCAACCCGGGGCCTTGCCGGTTCTCAACAAAAAAGCCGTGGAATTGGCCTTCAAGGCGGCTTTAGCTTTAAATGGAAAGCTCGCGCACAAATCCATTTTCGCGCGCAAAAATTATTTCTATCCCGATCTGCCGAAGGCCTATCAAATCTCCCAATATGACGAACCTTTTTGTTTGGGCGGAGAAGTCCCCTTGCGCCTCAAAGACGGAAAAACGAAAATCGTCGAACTGGCGCGCATTCATATGGAAGAGGACGCGGGAAAACTTCTCCATGCCATCGGCTCTCAGGCCTTGAATTATTCCCTGGTTGATTTCAATCGCGGCGGGGTTCCTCTCATTGAAATCGTCTCAAAGCCGGAAATTTTTTCAAGCGACGAAGCCTACGCTTATCTAAGCAGCCTCAAAGAAATTCTCCAATACGCCGGCGTTTCCAACTGCGACATGGAAAAAGGCGAAATGAGATGCGACGCCAATATTTCTTTAAGGCCAAAAGGCTCCAAGAAACTTGGCACGCGGGCCGAAATCAAAAATCTCAATTCATTTAAGAACGTTAAGGACGCCTTGGAATATGAATTTCTGCGCCAAGCCGACGTTCTTTCTTCAGGCGGGAAAATCATCCAGGAAACGCGCCTTTGGAACGGAAAAGAAACCGTCTCGATGCGCTCAAAAGAAGAAGCCCACGATTATCGCTATTTCCCCGATCCGGATCTGGTTCCCATCGACATCACCCCGGAATGGAGCGACAAAATCAAATCCGAAATTCCAGAACTCCCGCAAGCCCGCCGCGAGCGCTTTGTCTCGGACTACCATTTATCTCCTTATGAAGCCGAGGTCTTGGTCTCCGACCGAGTCATCTCCGATTATTTTATCCAGGTTTTGAAATCTTCTGAAGCGCAAAATGACGCGGAGGTGTTGGCCAAGCTCATCATGAACATCCCTGATTTTACTCCAATCGCGCCAGAGCAGATGGCTTCTCTAGTCGCCCTTTGTCGTCAAAAAACCATTACTATTAACCAGGCCAAAGAACTTTATCCCGAGATTCTTGAATCAAAAAAAGACCCGAAGATTCTAGTGGAAGAAAAAGGCTTGGCCCAGGTTTTAGACGAAAAAATTTTACGGGATTGGGTCCAAGAGGCTCTCGCCTCAAACCCAAAGGCGATATTAGATATCAAGGGCGGAAAAAAACAAGCCGCAGGCGCGCTAGTTGGCGCGGTGATGAAATTATCCAAAGGAAAAGCCAATCCCGCCTTGGTCAACAAACTCATATTCGAAGGGATTGACAAAGCGTAATTTTAGGGATATACTCTTTGGAAAGCAGGTCATGGGTGACAGAATTCGCCGATACGGCTATTTTTCCCCGTGATTCATTATAACGGCGAAAAGGGGGTCATACCATGAATGAAACAAAGGCAGTGAAAGGAGCGCGGGCTTCGGGATTCACGCTCATTGAGTTAATGATCGTGGTTGCTATTATCGGTATTTTGGCGGCTATCGCCATACCGAAGTTCGCGAATCTTATCAGACAGTCTCAGGAAGGAGCGACGAAAGGAAACCTGTCAGGGATCCGCTCGGCGCTGAGCATCTATTACGGAGATAATACCGGGGTTTATCCGACGGACCTCCCGGGGCTCACCGTCAACGGAAAGTATCTGTCAGTCATCCCGAACTCGACCATTCCTCCGTATCACACGGCTACGTCTCTTGATGTCAACCAGACAGCCGGCGGCGGCCCTGGAGCGGCATCGGAAGGATCTGGAGCTGGAGAATGGCTCTACGACAGCCTTTCAACCGATGGAAACTACGGCGGAGTGTGGGTTAACTGCACGCATACCGATACCCACGGGACAACCTGGACGACCTATTAATTCTAAGTTAACCCAGACAGGTCAAGGGCCCCTCCCCAAGAGGGGCCCTTCTTCTTGACGATGATGAAATCCCTGACGACTCCAAAAAACCGTCTTCACATCTCTCATTGGGGCGGGACGGGACGACCGATTCTCTTGGTTCATGGACTCGCCGGGAGCGTATCTTGGTGGGACAAGGTTTGTCCCTTACTCAAAGACGATTTTGAAGTCGCGGCTCTAGACCTCTCTGGACACGGAGACAGCGCCTGGTCTAAAGACGGCCAATATGCGATGGACTTATTTTTATCGAATATCGACGAAGCCCGGGAATTTCTTAATTGGAAGAAATTTATTCTCGTGGGCCACTCCCTGGGAGCCCGAATCAGCGTCGAATACGCCTCTCGGGAGAAATCTCCTTTAGAAGGCCTCATCGCCATTGATTTCATGCCCCGCGTAAAAGAATCTAGCCCAAGATTTTCAAGACTCGCGGGGCTTCGGCAACCCGTGTTTTCCAACGAAGAGGCGATGATCAGCCGCTTTCATCTCCAGCCTAGAGAAACCAATCTCTCCGAAGAAGAAATGCGAGAACTCGCCAAAAATCTAATCCGGCCTTGGAAAAACGGCTTTAGCTGGAAATGCGATTGGAGAGCTTTTTTAATCCGCTACGAATCCGTCTGGCCGCTTTTGCCCCGGATTCAAACGCCCAGCTTAATAGTCCGCGGACAGTTAAGCCCCATTATGGACCGAGAAGACATTAAAAAAGTTTGCCAGGAAACACTCAGAAGCGAATGTCTGGAAATTCCAGGCGCCTATCATCACGTGCCTCTCGACGCGCCAGAAGCGACGGCAAAAGCGATCCTTGATTTTGCTCAGAAACTGGTCTCTCTATGACGCCCTCTCACTTTGTCGCCACGGGATATGTCGTTAAAAACGGGAAGACCCTTCTTTTACTCCACAAGAAACTAGGCTTTTGGCTGCCTCCCGGCGGACACATCGAAGAAAACGAAAATCCGGTGGAAGCTCTCTTGCGGGAAGTGCGGGAAGAAACCGGGCTTAAAGTTAAAATTCTATCGCCCTTGATTTCCCCGCCCCCCAAGGAAAAAGATGTCCAGTTTCTACATGTACCCAATCACTTTCAGATGGAAATATTGCCCGGACACGGAATTCATTTCGATCTCGTCTATTTTTGCAAGGTCATCGCGGGCCGGGAAAAATTTTCCGTCCAGGAAAGCCGCGACATGAAATGGTTCTCTCCCAAAGATCTGGCTTCCCCTCAAATACGAGATGAAGTCAGGCGCGTGGCTCTTCAAGCCATTAAGCATGTCGGAAATATCCGATAAACTCCTAAAAATAGCCATCTCGGCGGCATTTTTGCTAATCTAAAATAATGACCGCGCAAGCCGTTTCACTTCTTAAAAAAACTCCCCTCAACCAAGCCCACAAAGACAATGCGGCCAAGATGGTCGACTTTTTCGGCTGGGAGTTGCCGCTTTATTTTGAGAGCATCCTTAAAGAACATGAATCCGTCCGAACCCGTTGCGGGATTTTTGACGTTTCTCATATGGGACGACTCAAAATAGAAGGCCCCTCGGCTCTTGAGCTTCTTCAAAAAATTAATACCAACGATATCGCCGCGTTAAAACCCGGGCAAGCCCTTTATTCCCATATGCCAAACGAAAGCGGAGGGATTATTGACGATTTAATCGTCAGTTGCCTGGATCCCGAACATTATTATGCGGTTGTCAACGCCTCCAGAATTGACGCCGACAAAGAGTGGATCGAGAAAAACAACGATCACGGAGTTGTCATTACGGATCAAAGCCCCGAGACCGCCATGATCGCGGTTCAAGGTCCGGTGGCGGAAGAAATTCTTTTCCGGCATCTCAAATTTAAAGAAGCCAAAAGCCTGCCAAGATTTGGAGTCACTCAAGCGGAGATTCTCAATTGCCAAGCCCTTATCAGCCGCACGGGATATACCGGAGAAGACGGATTTGAAATCGTGGTTTCATCTCAAGAGGCCACTTCCCTTTGGAGCGCTCTTATCTCGGGCGGCGCCACTGCCTGTGGACTCGCCGCGCGCGACACGCTCAGACTTGAAGCTGGACTTCTTTTATACGGTCAAGACATGAACGAAGAAACCTCAAGCCTTGAGGCCAATTGCGCCTGGCTCGTCAAATTCGGACAAGATTTTATCGGCAAAAATGCCCTCTTAAGCCAAAAAACCCGCGGGCTTACGCGCCGCCTCTGCGGCGTAAAATTGATGGACAAGGGCGTGCCGCGTCACGGAAATGAAGTCTTTTTAGGCGAAAGCCAAGCGGGAGTTTTGACCAGCGCGACATTTTCTCCGACATTAAAAACCGGAATCGGGCTCGCCTATCTTCCCGCAAGCGTCAAGGCGGGACAAGAGCTTTTTGTCTTGGTTCACGGCCGTAAAATTCCGGCCCAGGCCGCGCCGATTCAATTCTACAAAGGAAAAATACATGCCTAAAAACGAAGAATGCCGTTATATGAAATCTCACGAGTGGGCCTATCTAGATGGAACAGAGGCCCTTGTTGGAATCTCCGATCACGCCCAGAAAGAAATCACCGACATTGTCTTTGTCGAAGCGCCCAAGTTGGGGCGCAAGGTTTCTTCCGGAGAATCCGTCGCGACGGTGGAATCGGTCAAAGCCGCTTTCGATATCTACAGCCCTCTCTCGGGAGAGATTTCCGCCGTCAATCCGGAAGTCAGCAAAGACCCCGCTATCGTCAATAAAGACCCCCATGGAAAAGGTTGGCTTTTCCGGATCAAACCTTCCAGTAAGGAAGAACTTAATGCGCTGATGGATTGGAAGCAGTATCAAGAATTTCTCAAAACCCAGAAACATTGAATATGATCTCTAGCACCTTGGAACCAGAACCCCTCCTCAAAGAAAACAAGATTGTATCCGAAAGCCTGTTCGCCAAGCGCCATATCGGCCCCTCCGAGGGAGATATCGCCGAGATGCTGTCTTATCTCAAAGTATCCAGTCTCGAAGAGTTAATTGAACGCGCGGTGCCTAAAACCGTCTTATCGCGTAAGGTGATGCGCCTGCCTCAAGCCCTCAGTGAACGCCAAGCCCTTCAAAAATTAAAAGAGCTCGCCGAAAAAAATAAAATTTTTAAGTCTTATATCGGGATGGGATATTACGACACCTTCACCCCCCCAGTCATCAAAAAAAATATTCTGGAAAACCCCGGCTGGTACACCGCCTACACCCCTTACCAAGCGGAAATCGCCCAGGGGCGGCTGGAAGCTCTTCTCAATTTTCAAACGATGGTGGAAGACCTCACGGCTCTGCCGGTAGCCAACGCCTCTTTATTAGATGAATCCACCGCCGCCGCGGAAGCCATGCTCATAATGCGGAATTTGTCGGAAAACAATTCCTCTCTTTTTTTGGTCTCAAATGACTGTTTTCCTCAAACCCTGGCGGTCGTCTCAACCCGCGCCAAGGCCTTGGGAATTGAAGTCGAAATAGCGCCTGAAGACGCTTTTGATTTCTCAAAAAGACCTTTCGGCATCCTCGTTCAATATCCGACTAAAAACGGCCTTGTCAAAGATTACGAGTCTCTATGCCAAAAAGCGCATGCGGCGGGCGCTTACGTCTCGGTCGCATCCGACCTATTGAGTCTGACCCTGTTTAAAGCTCCGGGAGAATTCGGCGCCGATATCGCTTTAGGATCTACGCAGAGATTTGGAATCCCCATGGGAGGTGGCGGCCCCCACGCCGCTTATTTAGCGACCAAGGATGAATTTAAGCGCCATATGCCGGGAAGAATTGTCGGAGTCTCAAAAGACTCTTCCGGGAAAACCGCTTTACGACTCAGCCTCCAAACCCGCGAACAGCACATTAGACGAGAAAAAGCGACCTCGAACATCTGCACCGCGCAAGTCCTTTTGGCTGTCGCCGCCGGGGCCTATGCGGTTTATCACGGTCCCAAGGGGCTTCGCCAAATAGCGGAGAGAATTCGCCAACTCGCGCAATCCCTGGCGGAAGGGCTTCAAAATCTTGGTTTTGAGTCAAAAAACAAATCCGACGTCTTTGACACCCTTTTTGTCTCTCTTCGTCCAGAGGAAATAGGAAAAATTCGCGCCGCCGCGGAAAAGCGAAAGATGAATTTCTGGTTTGAAAAAGAGGGTGTCGGAATTTCGCTGGGGGAAACGAGCGCTGAAAAAGACGTCCTGGAAATCCTATCCGCGTTCGCTTCGATTAAAGGAGTCGCCTCTCCCATGAATTTACCCATCAAGGGCGCTCCCATCCCTGAACCGCTCAAAAGAAAAAGCAATTATCTCGCCCATCCAGTTTTTAACTCTTATCATTCAGAAACCGAAATGATGCGCTCTCTTATGCGCCTTGAGAATCGCGATTTATCCTTGGTCCATTCGATGATCTCCTTGGGCTCCTGCACCATGAAGCTCAACGCCGCCTCCGAAATGGAAGCCATGACCTGGCCGGAATTTGCCCAGATTCATCCATATGCGCCTCAAACGCAAACCCGCGGATACCAGGCCTTGATCAAGGATCTAGAAAGGCGGCTTTGCGCCATCACGGGCTTTGAGGCTTTTTCCTTTCAACCAAACGCCGGATCTCAAGGAGAATATGCCGGACTTTTGGCGATCAAAAGATATCACGAGAATCGCGGCGAAAGACAAAGAAACGTGTGTTTAATTCCCGCTTCCGCGCACGGCACCAATCCCGCTTCCGCGGCTCTGGCGGGGCTTTCAGTCGTCGTGGTTTCGACCACCGAAAACGGCGACATCGATGTCGCGGATTTGAAATCAAAAGCGGAAGAATTTAAAGAGCGTCTTGCCGCTTTAATGGTCACCTATCCCTCGACCCATGGAGTTTTTGAAGCCCAGATACGGGAAAGCTGCTCCATTGTCCATAAAAACGGAGGCCTGGTTTATTTAGACGGAGCCAATATGAACGCCTTGGTCGGTCTGGGAAAACCCGCGGAATTAGGAGCGGATGTGTGTCATCTCAATCTCCACAAAACCTTCGCCATTCCCCATGGCGGGGGAGGTCCGGGAATGGGGCCGATTGGAGTCACAAAAACCCTCAAGCCCTATCTCCCGGGAAATCCGCTCGACGGAGAAAATAGCTATGCCGTTTCTTCCGCGCCTTGGGGATCCGCCTCGATTCTCACCATTTCCTGGGCCTATATCGCCCAGATGGGCTACGAGGGACTTCTTAAGGCGACCCAAGTGGCCATACTCAACGCCAATTATCTCGCGAGAAAATTAGAGACCGCCTATCCGATTCTTTTCAAAGGTCCCGGCGGCTGGTCCGCCCATGAGTGCATCATCGAACTGAGGCCCCTTAAAAATTCTGCGGAAGTGACCGCTGAAGACATCGCCAAACGCTTGATGGATTACGGCTTTCACGCCCCGACTGTTTCTTTTCCCGTGCCTGGAACCATGATGATTGAACCCACCGAATCGGAATCCAAGGCCGAGATCGACCGTTTTAGCGACGCGATGATTTCTATTCGCGCAGAAATTCGCGAAATCGAGGAAGGCCGGGCCGATAAAGCCAATAATCTTCTTAAAAACGCTCCCCACACCCTGGAACAGGTTTGTTCAGACCGTTGGGACAAGCCATATGGCCGGGAAAAAGCCGCTTTTCCTCTGCCTCAGATGAAAGACCGCAAGTTTTGGCCCGCGGTGTCTCGCATCGACAACGCCTGGGGCGATCGCAACTTCTTCTGCTCCTGCCCGCCCTGGGGAGACGGAGGCGTTGCCCCATCGAAACAGTAGTCGAAGCTTCTTTAGACGTCTATTCCCAAATGGCCTTAGACGAGGCCTTGCTTCTTTTTTCTCCCGAAGAGGGAGTGACTTTGCGGTTTTATTCTTGGCCGGAATCCTCCGCCACCTTTGGACGGCATCAATCCTTTCAATTTGTCGAAAGAGAAATTAAACAAGAGGGAAAACCCGCTCTTTCCTGCACGCGAAGAATCACCGGCGGAGGACTGGTCTTTCATGGAGAAGACCTCACCTTTTCCATCACCTTCCCTTGGAAAGAGCCGATCACCCCGACTGAAATCTATCAAAGCCTCCATCATCTCATCGGCGAAGAGTTGCGTCAAGAGGGAATTTCCCTCCATTTAAAGTCCGAGCCCTCCGCAATAGCGGGGCTTAATAAAATTTGTTTTTCCGTGCCTGAAAAATCGGATATTACCGCTCTTGACGGAGCCAAAATTCTCGGCGGAGCGCTGTGCCGAAAAAACAAGCGCGGGCTTTATCAAGGCTCGCTCAAAACATCTCTTATCTCTCTTTCCCTTGCTCAAATCAAACAGGCGATATTTCGCGCTACGTCCATCTTTGGCAAGAAAAATCCGGAAGAGAAAATCCCTTTTTTCGAACGCTCAAAAATCAGCCTTCTCGTCGATAAATACCGCTCTCAAGACTGGCGTCTCCGCGTCCCTTGAATAAAGTGGAAAATATGTGCTATGATAATAACGTTATGTACGCGGTCATAGAAACAGGCGGTAAACAATATAAGGTTGAACCCGGAGAAGTCATACGGGTTGAGAAGCTCGATCTAGCTTCTGGAAGCGAAATTAAGTGGAAAGCCCTTTGGGCTTCCAAAGGCGAAGATTCACCGCTCGCGGGAATTCCCAAGGCGACAGTGACAGCCGAGGTTCTTTCCCAAAAGAAAGCCCCCAAAATTTTGGTTTTCCGAAAGAAAACGAAAAAGGCTTACAAAAAGATGCATGGGCATCGCCAGTCCCTGACTGAAGTTAAAATTAAGGATATTTCTTTCAACTGATATGGCTCATACCAAAGCTCAAGGTTCATCCTCCAACGGTCGCGATTCAAACGGTCAACGTCTCGGCGTCAAGATCTACGGAGGCCAAAAAATCAAAGCGGGAATGATCATTGTCAGGCAGCGCGGAACAAAATTTTTGCCGGGCGAAAACGTCGGGCGCGGCAAAGACGATACTTTGTTTGCCAAGGCTTCTGGCTCCGTGCAATTTGAGTGGGCATACAAAGACAAAAAGCGCGTCAGCGTCCGCTAAAGTCTTTTCGCCTTCTTCCCCCTCTTAACTTCTTACCATGAATTTTATTGATCGAGTTCGTCTTTTTCTTGAAGGTGGCCGCGGCGGGGACGGATGTCTTGCCTTCCGAAGGGAAAAATACGTCGCCTACGGCGGTCCGATTGGCGGCGATGGCGGAAACGGCGGCGACATCATTCTTAAAGCGAGTTTGCGCTTAACCACCCTCTTTGATCTCTCCCGACAGACCCATATTTACGGAAATCCCGGAGCGCACGGAAAAGGAAGCAATAAAGCGGGGAAAGACGGCGAACCTATCACGATTGAAGTTCCCGTTGGAACTCTCGTCTACAAAGACAATATCCTAGCTGCCGATCTTAATTTGCCGGACAAAACCTATATCGCGGCCAAAGGCGGAAGGGGCGGAAGGGGCAATCTCTCGTTTAAAACTCAATGGATGACCGCCCCCCGAATCAGGGAAAGGGGAGCCCCCGGAGAATCGGCTCATTTCGAACTGGAGCTTAAACTCTTGGCCGATGTGGGCTTGGTGGGTTTTCCCAATGCCGGAAAATCAAGCCTTCTCGCTCATTTATCCAAAGCCAGGCCCAAGATTGCGGACTACCCCTTTACGACTCTTTCTCCCAATCTCGGAGTGGTCGTTCATAAAGGGGTCTCCTTTGTTTTAGCCGATATCCCCGGCCTCATCGAAGGCGCCCACAAAGGCAAGGGCTTGGGATTTGACTTTCTAAGGCATATTGAAAGAACGCGGGTTCTCGTTCATCTCGTCGACCCGCAAGGCTTTGAGCCCTATTCTCCCGCGGAAGGAATCACCTTGATCGAAAAGGAATTAAACTCTTATTCCGCCAGCCTCAAAAAAAAGCCCCGGTTTCTGGCGGTTAACAAAATGGATATCCCGCAATCCGCGGAAGTTTTTAAGAAATTAAAAAAAAGATTTTCCAAGCGCGAGATTTTCCCGATCTCGGCGGCGACGGGAGAGGGTCTTAAGCCCTTGCTCGATTCCCTGATCAAAATTCTCTCGAAAACCCCGCCTCCGATGTTTAAAACGGCGGAAGAATCGGAAGAGAAATTAGAGATACAAAAAGGCTTTGAAGTCGAACCCTTGGGAAACGGGATTTTTAATCTTAAAGGCGCCTCCATTGAACGCGCCGCGGCCATGTTGGACTTTGAACTGCCGGAAGCCGTGATGAGATTTCAAGCAATGCTCAAAAGAATCGGGGTTGACCGCGCGCTCAGAGCCGCCCATATCCGCGAGGGAAATGAAGTGCGTTGCGGAAAGGTCTCTTTTGAATGGAGCGGCGAAACCCCCAAACCCCTTCCCAAACTCTCGCGCGATCGCCCGACAAAACTAGGAATCTATTGATGGCAGAAACCCTCAAAGCCTATCAGGCCCGGCAAGAAAATCCGCAGGACACCGCGGCGGCCTATTTGTTTTGCTTGGATCTGGCGAGTTCTCACTATGAAAATTTTCCCGTCGCTTCGAGTTTTATCTTTCCCAAACTTAGAAAGCACGTCGCTTGCCTCTACAGCTTTGCCCGGATAGCGGACGATTTTTCAGACGAGCCGGAATATGAGGGCGTTCGACGCGAAAGACTTTTAGAATGGCGCGAAAATCTAAACAACCTTAATCTCAAAACTCCCACCCATCCCGTTTTCATCGCCCTAAAAGACACGCTAAAAACTCTTCACCTCCCCACCCAGCCTTTTGACGATTTATTGGACGCTTTTTTGCAAGACACCGTCAAAAACCGCTATCAGAATTTTGACGAGGTCTTGGATTACTGCCGGCGATCAGCCAACCCCGTGGGACGCATTGTGCTCATGATTCATGGCTATGACCAAGAAGAGCTCTTTAAACTTTCCGATTCAATCTGCACCGGCCTTCAATTGGCCAATTTCTGGCAGGATATTTCAGTGGACCTCAAAAAAGACCGCATCTATATCCCACAGGAAGATTTCGCCCAATTTTCCTACTCGGAAGCGGATTTAAGAATGGGCGTCGCCAATGAACGATTCCGCAATCTCATAAAATTTGAAGTCGCCAGAGTCTGTCAGATATTCGAGGAAGGAAAAACTCTTCCCCAAAAACTCTCCTGGCCCCTGTCTTGGGAAATTCGCCTAACGGAATTAGGGGGACGCCAAATTCTGCGCAAAATCAGAAAACAAAACTACGACACTCTCCAATCTCGCCCCGTTTTAACCAAGTGGGAATGGATTCCACTTATTTTGCGCGCCGTTTTAAAATGACTCCGGCAAGTTCGCCCGCAGAAACGCTTCCTCAATCCGAAAAAAACTCGAATTTCTTTTTAGGTTTTCTTTTTTTATCTCCCGTTCAGCGGCAGGCCTTGTCCGCGGTCTACGCCTATTGCCGCCTCATCGATGATTTAGTCGACGACACCCAAAAAACCGAAAAAGAGGCGCGGGCAGGGCTCGATTTTTGGCGAAATGAAATAGAGAAAATTTTTGCGGGCCAGGGAAGCCACCCGGTGTCCTTAGAAATCGAAAAGGCGCTTAAACATTTTCCCCTCCCCAAGGAGGCTTTTTTTGAAATGATCCGGGGATGTGAAATGGATCTCAATAAAACCCATTATCAAACTTTTTCCGATTTAGAACCTTATCTGAAGGGCGTCGCGGTTTCAGTGGGACAGCTTTCGGTTGAGATTTTCGGCTACCAGCACACGGCCCAGGATAAAATGAAGGAGTTCGTAGGTTCTTTCGGTTACGCCTTTCAGATGACAAACATTTTAAGAGATGTCGGAGACGATCTCAGCCTCGGACGCATCTACATTCCCGAAAGCGAAATGGAAAAAGCGGGATATAGTCGCGCTGAACTCTTAAAAAGAGAACACAATTTGGCTTTTGAACGACTCATGCAAGGACTCTGGCAAAAAACCAAGGGATTTTACAGGCAGGGAAGAGCCGCCCTCGACTTTAGAGATCGCCCTGCGCTCCTTCCGGCCGAGATTATGGCCCATGTCTATGAAGGCATTTTAGACGAGATCCAAAGAAAGGATTTCCGAGTATTCTTCTCAAAAACAACTCTCTCTCCGTTCAAAAAACTCAGATTGGCGTTCAAGGCCTGGCTCTATTGTCATGGATTTTGACGTTCTAGTCATCGGTGGCGGCTTTGCCGGCCTTTCCGCCGCGACGATCTTATCCGAGCAAGGCAAAAAAGTTTTGCTCCTTGAAAAAAAACCTCACCTCGGGGGAAGGGCTTATTCTTTTATTGATTCCAAGACCGGACACGAAATCGACAACGGACAACACTTGTTTATCGGGGCTTATGCCGAAACCAGAAAATTTATCGGCCGCATCGGTTCAAGCCCGCTTTTACGCTTTGAGGAGAAGCTCAATCTTCATTTTAAAGACTCTTCCGGCCAAAGCGCGCGCCTGTCGGCGCCTTCCCTATTTCCCGCCCCGCTTGATTTCGCCTGGGGAGTGTTTAATCTCAAAGGCCTTTCTCTTAAAGAAAAAATATCGGCGGGAAAGGTCTTTCGCGAAATAAAAAAATTTAGAACGGAGAGTGATTACTCCGGGAAAATTGAGCGCCTCAGCGTCCGTCAATGGCTTAACTCTCTAGGACAAAGCTCGTCCATTCAAAAAAGATTATGGGAACCTCTCGCGATTGGCATTCTCAATGAAAACGCCCAGACGGCCTCGGCCCTAGGCCTCATCCAGGCCTTGGAAAAAATCTTAAGCGGAACCCCCAAAAATGCTTCCAGACTCGGATACTCCCAGGTTGGATTAAGTTCGCTTTACGTCCAACAAGCGGAAGCTTATATTCAGAAACGTCAGGGATCGGTTCTCTATTCTTCAAAGATTAGTTCGATTCTCTATCAAGAAGGACGCGCCTGCGGGGTCACTTGCGATGACGGACGCACGTTTAACGCGCGCCATGTTTTACTGACGCTTCCTCCTTGGGACCTCAAGCGCCTCAACGTTCCCGATTGGCTCAAAACCGGGCTTGAGTCGTTTTCGACCTCCCCGATTATCGGACTTTCCTTGTGGTTGGACAGGCCGATTACCCCCAATCAAACCACCGGGCTCATCGACACCCAATTTCATTGGGCGTTTAATAAAAACCGCATTTGGAATCTTCCCGGCAAAACCCAATATCTGGCCTTGGTCATTAGCGCCGCCCATGCTGAACTTAAAAAAGAGCCTCAAGAAATTCTTGAGATCGCAAAAAAAGAACTTGCGGTTTTTCCTGAATTTAAAAAAGCTAAAATTATCCATTGGAGGCTGATCAAGGAGCCTTTCGCGACGCCTTCTCCAAAGCCCGGCCTGGAAGAAATGCGGCCGTTTCCTGGAGAGGTTTCGCCCGGGCTCATTCTCGCTGGGGACTGGACTCGAACAGGCCTTCCGGCCACCATTGAGAGCGCGGTTTTAAGCGGACATAGGGCCGCAGAAATCGTCTTAAAAGCGTAAAGGTAACTGTTCAGGTTCGTCATTCCGGCGAACGCCGGAATCCAGTGGTAAGCTTTCTGAGAGTCTGGACTCCGGCTTACGGATTGCCGGAGTGACGCGAGTAGTTACGCATATACTCATAAAGGAGAACATTGCAAATGCTGAAATCCGATCGCTGGATTAGAAAGATGTGCCTTGAGACCAAAATGATTGAGCCTTTTATCGACAGACAAGAAGGAGAAGGCAAAATCTCTTTTGGCCTTTCATCCTATGGATACGATATCCGCTTGGCCGATGAATATAAGATTTTCACCAATGTCTTTGGCGCCGTCGTCGACCCAAAAAACTTCGATCCGAAATCCTTTGTCGATTACAAAGGTCCGGACTGCATCGTTCCGCCCAATTCTTTTGCCTTGGCGCGTTCGGTTGAGCGCTTTAAAATTCCCAGAAACGTCTTGGCCATCTGCCTTGGGAAAAGCACTTTTGCCCGCTGCGGTATCATCGTCAATGTCACTCCTCTTGAGCCAACCTGGGAGGGATATTTAACCATTGAAATCTCAAACACCACTCCGCTTCCGGCCAAGGTCTATTCCGGCGAGGGAATCGCCCAGCTTTTGTTCTTAGAATCAGACGAGGTTTGCGAAACCAGCTATGCCGACAGAAAAGGCAAATATCAATCCCAGACGGGCGTGGTGGTCCCAAGGATTCTCTCAAAAGCCTAATCGGACTTTAAACGCCCTTCTCATTAGTTTTTTTCTAATCCCACGGGGATTATTTTTTCCCCGTCGCTTAGCTTTCGCGGCGCCGCCATCCAACAATCAAGCCGCAAGCTCCAGCGCCATTGAAGAATTAAAAAAAAGACAAATTATAGCCCCCGACGCCGAGGATTACACGGAAGAAGATTTGCAGACGCTCGTGCGAATGAAAAAGGCGGAATCTCTCGGGGCGATAGATTTTTTATCCCGTAAACTCGGCGATATTAAGGCTTTTACTTTTGAGGAGCGGGGAAAAAGCGATTCTCCGCTTAAACTCAACAACGCGGGTTTTAAAAAATACCTCTTTTTTCTTTCTCAAAAAGCCATCGCTTATTTTGCCTTGCATCATACAGCGCCCAAACGAGTCTTTAGCCTCACCGACACCCAGGGCCGGAAAATTTTCGATAAAGACGGGCTTTTAACTCTTCCCGGAGAGAATCTTTTCGATCAAATCCTCGAAAAACGCCACGTTGAGTGGGAGCTTTCCGGCAAAATCATGGCCAATTACAAGCTCAAAAAAAGTTCTTTATCCGCCTCCCCATGATTCGAGAAGAAGTCGTTTTTTATTTAAAGTCCAACCTTGGGAAATTTCCATTATCGGAACTCAAGGCGCAACTATTATCGGAAGGCGTTTCAGAAGAAGAAATCAAAAGCGCCCTCAAAGCGGCCAAACGCGCCCAAAGCCGAGAGCGCTTCGGGCGTTTCCTAATGATTCTAGGAGGAGTCGCCTTATTTTCTTCCCTTGTTTTTATTTTTCTTAGGCCGACAAGGCCGCCCTTGGGAGTTCCAGTGACCAGTCCCGTTTTCATCAGCCATTTTGGCTATACCCTTCATATTCCTGATGGATATGAAGCGATCATCGACAAAAAAACAAGAAGGCGGGAAACCGTTTTTTTCTGCCAAAAAGGGACCGACCCCAGCACCTTTTTAGACCAAAGCCTTTATGGGGAATTGGGAATCCTGCGGCTGAAGGTCTTACCCAATCCCTTTCCCAACGACCTGTCGGCTTTTAATAAGCTCAGCCGCATCATCGAATCCAAAGCTAGAACCAACGGCTCGCCCTTTCATTTAGAACCCCTCAGCATCTCCGGTATGCCGGGTTTAGAAGTAATCTTTGACGCTCCCGCCTCTAAAACCCTGACCTATGTTCTCGGAGCCAAAAATCTTTATATTTTTCTCACCGGCCCCAGTAATCCCAACGCGCCTATCATCATCAAAAGCTTGCGGGAAATCTAAAACCCCGCAAATTGGGCCGAACTTTCGAGACCTTAACTGCGTAATAAAAAGAGAGCGTCTTTAATTGGCCATGACAAGAATGTCCTTTATTTTCTTATCGGGAACTTGCGTTTGCCTCTCAACGCCGACAAATCTAAAAGCTACATCGTTTCCTCATCTCAGCAATCCCGCTCCGATCTTAACCCCAAACTCAAGCGCCAACGACCCAGTCGCAAAAACTGAAAAGACAAAAATCTGGCCTCACACGGCGGTTTTGCGCGCCCTCTCAAACTGCTGGAAACCCGCCTGCTGGCCCTGGAAGAGTTCGGATTCGGAAATAAAAGCGGAGAAAGAGACCGTCAAAAAATACCCCCTTCCTATCCCTAAGACAAAACCGGCGCAGCAAAAAAAAATGCAAGTTCTACTGAAAAATCTAAGCTCTAAATATCCCAAGGATATCCTCAACTCTTTGACGCAAGAAAATTCTTCTCCGACAGCAAGAATCAAGATTCTCAAGCATTTTGACAAAGAACAAGTCCGCTTGATTCATAAATACTGGCCCCACTGGGAAGATCCCGCGGCTCAAAATTCCACCACTCCAATCACTGTTGGCGGAGGCAGCGGAAGAACATCCAACGGGAAGGATAAAAACAAGAAGAACGGAATTTCAAATGGGATAGGCACGAACTCAGGTGGTGGCGGCGGGGGTTCTTCTAGCGGAGGCTCGGGGTCTTCCAGTCAGCCTAGTTCGCCCAACTTAAATCAATCTCCCACAAATTCCAATTCCAAAACGGCTTCTCTCCCAACCTCGATTAAACCTTTCCCCAAAGCGATTTCAAAACTTAAAAAAGCGCCCGCGCCCAAAATTAAAAACCCTTCCCAAAAAATAAAACATACTCCCACTGTCGTTCAAGCGGCGAAAAAACCGGCCGTGCCGGGGCCCGTCAATACAAAACCTTCGCTTCTTAATCCAAAAACCGGCGCTCCCATAAATTCTCATCTTCAAAAGCCTATTCCAGCATCAAAAGCCGACAAAAAATCTTCTAGCACTCAAATTTCAAAGAAGACACCCGCCCTCGCTCCAGGCTTTCTCCCTTTAAAAAACAATCCCTCTTCCGGAGCGGAAAAAAATGCGGCTTCAGGCTTAGGACTGGCAGATGAAAGCGCGAAAGCTCCATCCAAGAGCCTAAAAGCTTCAAAAGCCAAAGGCCCGTTTCCCCTCGCACCAAAGGCATCTCGAGCAGAAAAAGAGTCGGCGGTCCCGCCGCCCAATCCACCATCCCCGCAAAACCGTCCGGAAAAAGTCCAGCCTGAGAGCCGTCCCTTGCCCCTTGATTCCATAAGTCCGCGCCCTAAAACCTCTAACCCCTCTGTTTTTTTACTCTCCGCTTCTCTAGGCGCGCTCGCCATTTTAATTTTCATCCTTTGGATGATTTAAGTCTGGCTGTCCAAGAAACAATTTAGGACTTGAAAATTCCCTGTTTGGGGGTTATAAAAGGGTATGCGGCTCTCAAGGGGACAAATTCTGATACCGGCTCTTTTAATGTTTCCGACCTTGATGCTTTTTGTCTATTTAATTTATGAGACCGCGAAACTCTCCCGTGAAAAAATTCGCCATCAATTCGCCATTGATTCCGCCGCTTTTGTCGAAATGACCAACTATTCGGACTTTATCAACCGCACCGCCTATGTCAACGGAGCGTTTCCGATGCGCATTTTCTATGAAGGGTTTCATTCGACCCAATTAACCAACATGGGGAAAAGTAATTGCGATGCCGCAGTCAATCAATACGCAACCGGAGGCTCGTTAGCTCTCGATGATCTTCTCTATGCGGAAGGCGCCTTTCCCCGAGATCCCAATTACGCCTATAGTGATTCCGAAGCCCCGGGATCCGCCTCATGGAAAATTGCCTATGACCCTGCCTCTGTCCGCGGCCCCAACCTCAATACTCCCACCCCGACAAACTTTGATTCCTCCAACGCACACACTGATCAGTCTGGAAAAAACTGCGGGCAAACCCCATGTCTGACCCTCATTAGCGAACAAACCGCCAATTGTTGGAATATCAATTGGCAGGACGCGACCGAGGTTATGAATCTCTATGTCCAGATCTATCAGCTCTTGGGTTCGGTTGAATCCGCCCAATTTTCGGTTTTGCAAAGACTGGCGACAGGACATCAATTTTTCACCAAATCTTATTGGCTTAACCTCGGCACGCAAGAAGCCCTCAGCGAAGCCCAGGGGGTCTCTTTTCCTCCGGTCAATTTTATGAGCGGCATCCAAATGCACTGCGTGCCCGCTCTTTTTTACTACGCCAATAAGCTGACGCCAGGAAATCCGTATCAGCCTTATGGAATATTCAACAACACTCCCGGAACCGCTATGACCAGCTCTATTAGCGGATGCGACGGGCTTTTTCAATTGGCCACCGTCAACCCCAGCATGATCCAATCAGCGGAACAAGGAAGCCCTTACCCCGGCTGGCAAGCCTCGATTACCTGGACGCCTCCCCAGAATTCTTTTAACATCCCTCTGGGAACGGCCAAGGTTCACGCCACCGCCTCTTTATGGCCCGGCGCGAACGACGAGGCCTCTGTCTGGCCCGACCCCACACCCCATTTTCAAACGAGGCTTTATCCTTAACGGCAAGTAACGAGAAGCAAAAGAAAGAAACGGAAGGCAACGGAAAGAAATGGAAAGTAACGGAAAGAAAAAGAAAGAACCAGAAAGCAACGGCAAGTATTCGCAGTTTTCCCTTGCTTTCCGTTGCCTTCCGTTACCTTCTGTGTCTCTCCGTTTCTTCCGTTCTCACAAAGGTCAGGCCACGACCGAAACGGTTTTGCTGTTTCCGATATTTATGTTCTTTCTTTTTGTATTCGCCAAAATATTCGCGATGCTGATTTTAGTCCAAAAAATGGAAATCGCATCCTACTACGGCGCCCGGCGTTGGCAGCTTGAATCCCACAGAAATGAAAGCGCCTATCCGGACAACGGACTTGAAGGCGATATTCAAAATAAAATCAGCTCTTATCTTGGATACGGAAGTCCAACTCAGAGCTTTTTAGGCCTGGCGCCGACCGGATCTAACGGCGGGGCTTCTTTTCAGTGTACGCCGACCGAGTTTTGGCAGGTTTGCACTCTCAAAGTTCAAACCAAACCCATTGACATCGCCTGGATGTATCAATCCCCAGGATATACTTTCGAGGTGACAAAATACGTGCCGCACCGCGATCGCCCAATCCCATTTGTCCTTCCAGGAATGGGACCTTGAGGTTATTTTAATGAGAGTCAGTATATTGATATATTCTAAGGAGTCTTTATGATCGCCTCTTATATTATTGAAGTCGCCGCCAGCATCGCGTTTTTATCCGTTTTGATGCTCCTCATCGGCCCGGGAAAGCGCGGGAGCCTCAAGGCTCGGATTTGGCTTTTTTTCCAGCGCAATTGGCTGTGGTTTGCGATCGTCGCGGGAGTGATTATCTCCATTGTCATAGATCG
>JAKAQV010000123.1 GCA_021819565.1 bacterium
ATTTCCTTGCTGAATTCGCCAAGCATCATTAGCCAATATGGAATTAAAGCGACCCGCCTTAAAGGGCTTTGGCTTTTGGAAGACAAACAAATTTCGCAGGCAATCTCCGCAGCCCGAGAGGTACAAAAAACTTCTCCCGATGATCCTATCGCCCATTGGATATTGGCCCAAGCCGCCCTCAGCCGCGGGAAAAAGTTAAAAGCGAAAAAAGAACTCAAGAGAATTCAAAACTCCCAAAAACATTTCTTTGTCTATAAAGCCGCCCAAGCTTTGATTGCCGCGATTCAATCCCAATAGCCTTACTCCTCATAAATGAGTAGAATAGACAGGTACGCCGGCGTGGCGGAACTGGCAGACGCAAGCGACTCAAAATCGCTCGGTGCCTCGCACCGTGTGGGTTCGACTCCCTCCGCCGGCAAGTCTTTAAGCAATTTCAATGAACCAAAGCTCTGTTCTTCGTCAAGAATTCCTGTCTTTTTTTTCCGCCCGCAATCATCGCGTCACCCCTTCTTCTCCTCTGATTCCCCGCGGCGACCCGACGCTGATGTTTACCTCGGCCGGGATGGTGCCCTTTAAGCCTTATTTTTTGGGGCAACTCCGAGACCTTTCGCGCGCGGCCAGTTGCCAAAAGTGCTTCCGGACAACCGACATCGGAAATGTTGGCCTGACCGTGAGACATTTGACCTTTTTCGAAATGCTGGGAAACTTTTCATTCGGCGACTACTTCAAAGAAGACGCGATTCAGTGGGCTTGGGAATTTCTGACGCAAAAAGCCGGCTTTGACCCTCGCCGGCTCTATCCCACGGTTTTTAAAGACGATCCCGAGGCCGAAAAAATATGGAAATCGCTCAATGTTCCCAACTTGCCGGCGCGGCTTGGAGAAGACACCAATTTTTGGACCATGGGCCCCACCGGCCCCTGCGGCCCTTGTTCTGAAATTTATTTTGACCGCGGAGCGGAATTTTCCTGCGGAAAACTCAGTTGCTCGGTTGGATGTGACTGCGACAGATATTTAGAAGTTTGGAATCTGGTGTTTACCCAGTTTGACCGCCAGGAAGACGGAAAACTAACGCCGCTCCCACGCAAAAACATCGACACGGGAATGGGGCTTGAGCGTCTCGTTTTTTCTTCCAGCAACCAACCTTCGCCTTTCGACACCGATTTATTTCTGCCCATCATCGAAAAAGCTTCCTCTTTATTTAACCGCGATTTCCGCCAATCAAGCCAGACAGAAATTTCCTTTCGCATCATCGCCGATCATCTCCGCGGCTCGGTCTTTTTGCTCAGCGAAGGAATCATCCCTTCTAATATCGAGCGTGGATATGTTTTAAGACGCCTGATTCGCCGGGCCTCGCGCTATGGAAAGATGCTGGGCTCTCAAGAGCCTTTCCTCTATAAACTGATTCCGGCATGTCTGCAAATATTTAAGGGAGTTTATCCCGAAATAGAAAAATCCCGCGCTTTAATAGAGACGACTCTCAAATCGGAAGAAGAAAAATTTCTAGAGACCTTATCTGTCGGAGAAGCGGAATTGGCCCACATCTTATCCAAACAAAACGGGAAGACCCTCAGCGGACAAGAGGCGTTTCGGCTCTATGAAACCTTTGGTTTCCCATTAGAACTGACCAAGGAAATCTGCACTGAAAAAGGGTTTCAAGTCGACGAAGCGGGGTTTGACAGCGCTTTTAAAAAATCGGTTGAAATTGCCCGCTCTTCCTGGAAAGGCTCCGGAGAGAACCGCATAGAAATCCCGCATTTTGACCATCCCACCCAATTTTTGGGTTATGAAAAACTGGAATCCAAAGCCGAAATCGCCGCCGCAGATACAAGGGGAAATCGGGGTTTTCTCGTCCTCAATCAAACTCCTTTTTATCCGGAAGGCGGCGGACAAGTGGGAGATCAGGGAGAAATCCTCAGCGAAGAAGGGCGCGTTCTGGCAAAAGTCATAGACACCCAGAAGCAAGGACCCACCATCATCCATATTTTAGAATCCAATGATATCGGCTCATTTGAGAAGGGCCGCACGGTCATAGCCCGGGTTGATAGACAACAAAGAGAATTGACCGCCCCGCATCACACCGCGACCCATCTTCTCAACGCCGCGCTTCGAATGGTTTTAGGGCCTCACGTGCGGCAAGCCGGCTCCTATGTCGGCCCAGATAAATTGCGCTTTGATTTTACCCATCCCTCGGCTCTCTCAAAGGAAGAAATAGAAAGAATTGAATTTATCGTCAACGAAGAAATTAAGAAATCAGATCCCGTCAGCCCGAAAGAAGATTCGATTGATAAAGTTCAGGAATTGGGCGCGGTCACTCTCATGGGCGAAAACTACGGGGACAAACCCCGCTTTTTGCTGATCGGCCCCAAGGGCTGGGAAAATCCCCACGAGCGCTTTAGTCTTGAACTCTGCGGAGGAACGCACGTTTCCAACACCGCTCAAATCAAAACCTTTAAAATCGTCAAAGAATCCTCCGTAGCCTCGGGAGTGCGCCGCATCGAGGCCGTCGCGGGAGACGCGGCAAGAATTTGGGAAAAAGAAAAAAGAGAAGCGGAAAAAACGATTCTTGAAGATTTAAAAGCCCGCCAGAAAAAGGCGCTCGAAGAAATCCTGGCCTTAGGCGGAAAAGAGCCTTCAAATTTCGACTTCAATCAAGATATTCAATCACTGCGGACCCAAGAAAAGGAACTACTGGCGATTTTAAATAATTTAAAAACAAAAAAATTGGCTTTAGATTCCAACGCCGGAGTCAAGCTCATGACCGTCAAAGGAGCTTCTGTTCACATCCAAAAGCTAGACGGCGCAGAGCCGAAGATGCTGCGCGAAATCGCCGACATGGCCAAGGCCCAGGCAAACGCCGGAATTATCTTTGTCGCATGTCCTGCTAATGGAAAAATTTCTTTCGTCTTGTCTTTAAACACGGATATGATCGCCCGCGGCTTTGACGCCTCTAAAATCGCCAAAAACCTGGCCTCTCATTTGTCCGGATCCGCTGGCGGGCGGCCCGATTTCGCCCAAGGCGGAGTCGCCGAGAAAGACTGGGAAAAAGTGACCCGCGTCTTAATTTCTCTCTTGTGAGATTTCGTCCTCAGTCTATTCTCCCCAATTTTTTTCTTCTCTTGGTCAGTGGATGCGTCTATCATCAACCCTATTCCCTGCCGAGTCCCAAGCTGGGCGCTTCTTACGACGCTCCGGAATCCTTAATCAGCGGAGAGTCTTCCGCGTGGGACTTTTTGTGGTTTAAGCCTATCGGAAACGCCACCGCTTCGGCGGCTCTTAAGGACGCGGAAGAAAAACAAAACGTAAACGCGGACTCTATCGCCGAAGCTCAAATTGAAAAAACCGTCTATTGTTTTCCCATCTGTAGCTGGCCCGTCATCGAGTTTACCCAAACCAAATTTAGAGGAGCTCTTCTGGCTAATTCTCTCATCAAACCCTATCATCCCATCCCCAAGATAAAAAATCCCAAGAGATTACGCCCCGGAGAATTACCCAGTCCCAGGGTTCTCAAAAAAAGTCTTGAGGACCTCTTTAGCCAAGATCCCCACGAGGCTTTTAATTTCTACTCCAATTTAGACACGGACTCGCGTGGAGAAATCCGGGACTTAATTGTCACCGAAGACGGGACCCTCGATGGAAACCGCGATTTCTTTATCATTCCAAGAAGCGAAAACCCAAAACGGAAGAAATTTCTCATCTGGTTTGTTTCTCGTTTTACCCCCTATATTCCCAGGGAAAAATAAATTTCTACAATTTATTTATGAAGCGTCTGCTCTCCTTTTTCTTCGCCGTGTGTTGTCTGACAATTCAAGCCTCTCTCGCTTTTTCTTTACTGCCTAGCGAACAGAACCGAATATCCATATTTCACAAAGTAGCTCCTTCGGTCGTTTTTATCACTAATATCGCTGTGGCACAAGACTTTTTGCTGGATGAATTGGCCATCCCGCGCGGGGAAGGTTCTGGATTTATCTGGGATAAAGCTGGGCACATCGTCACTAATTATCATGTAGTCGAGGGGGGAGATGCGTTTTTAGTCAAAATGGGCACTCATTCGGAAAGGCAAGCCACCCTGATTGGAAGCGAACCCAGAAAAGATATCGCCGTCTTGCAACTCACCCGAGTTCCTCATGATCTTCATCCCATTCCTCTGGGAGATTCCCAGTCCTTGCAAGTTGGCCAAGAGGTTTTGGCCATTGGAAATCCTTTTGGACTCGACAATACCCTGACGGCCGGAATTGTCAGCGCCTTAGGGCGACACGTCATGGGAATCGGACAAGTAAGAATCGACAACATGATTCAAACCGATGCGGCCATCAACCCGGGAAATTCCGGAGGCCCGCTGTTAGACTCTTCAGGAAAATTAATCGGAATGAATACCATCATTTACACCAACAGCGGCTCAAACGCGGGAATCGGATTCGCGGTTCCAGTCTCTGTCATAAAAAAAATCGTCCCTCAAATCATCCAATACGGCAAAGCAGTTCAACCGGGACTTGGGGTCGAAATTTTAACGCCTAACCAACAAAGAGAATTAGTCGGAGATATTGAAGGCGTCGTTATCCGACGCGTGCGCGCGAAAACCCCGGCAGCCCAAGCTGGCTTAATTGGAATTCACCGCGATCCGACAACTGGAGAATTATTATTGGGAGACATCATTGTCTCCATCAATCACACCAAAATCCACGATTACGACGATCTCTACAACACCCTTGAAACTTACAATGTCGGCGACACGATCCGGCTGGGTATTTTACGCGCGGGAAAAAAGGAATTTTTAAACCTTAAGCTCATCAACGTTTTTTAGCCCGCTTTAATATCCGCTCAAGCGCTTTAATTGAGAATAAAATCGCGTAATTTCAGGCTCGCAGATAATATCCCGCTTTTGAAGAGGGCGCGAAAGATAAATATGGGACAAGTCCCGGCAGCGGCTTAAGGCGACATAGGCTTGCCCTGCGGCAAAGGCGCCGTATCCTAAATCAATTTCAACCGAACCGAGAGTCTTTCCCTGGGCTTTGTGAATGGTCGTCGCCCAGGCCAAGGTCAAGGGGATTTGAGAAAATTGCCCGGCGCTTTCTTTGTGAATGATTTTTTGTTCCGGGTCCCAATGGTAACGCACAGATTCCCAAGTGCTTGCCTCCACTTCAACCATGCGCGGGCTTGAGTCTTGAATTTCAACAATCACGCTGTTCTCTTTTAAATCTCTGACAATGCCAAGGCTGCCATTGACCCATTGACTGCCGTTTTTGGTCAGCATCACCTGGGCTCCGATTTTAAGCTTGAGAAACTCGGGAGACGGCAAGCGTTCCCGAAGAGAATCAAACGCTCCCTTAAAGGTTCCGGAATAAACCTTGCTTTCTCCCGGCAAAGACGCCAGAGACTGTTCATTGCGAAGATCCGCCGCGCGATTGGTCGTAGTTAAAAGGATGTTGGCTAGAGGCATCGCCTTCTTCTTAAAACAACGCTGGTTAATCTGGGAAACGACTTCTTCGAGATTTTCTCCCGCGCGAATTTGATTTAAAAGCCCCGCGAAAAAGCGGTCTTTTTGCCTAAAGGCCTCTTCTAACTCGAAAAATCTCATTGGAGCTTCTCCAATGACACGGGAGCTAAAAAAATAGGGATTGGGATAAACCTGGCTAAAAAATGAGCTTAGATCGGAACCCGAGACCACCGGGGGAAGCTGAAAGAGATCTCCGACCAAGAGAATTTGAACGCCGCCGAAAGGTTCGCCAAGCCGCGGCCCGTTTTTTTCAAGGAAGTTTCCAATCGCGTCCATGACATCGGCCCGAACCATCGAGATTTCATCAATAATCAAAAGATCGAGGTTTTCATAAAGAGATC
>JAKAQV010000124.1 GCA_021819565.1 bacterium
ATCTAATCGAACTCGGAGTCGCTCATCGCCTCAATATGACGCCCCACGAAAGGGAAATGACCGCGTTTCACGAAGCGGGACACCTTCTGATCCTCTATTTGACGCACCCCACTAATGACGTCTTTAAAGCGTCCATTATCCAGCGCGGAGGAATCTTGGGAGTCGTCCATTCCATTCCCAGAGAAGAGCTCTTTAGCTCTGACATGAATACGCTCAAAGCCCATATCAAGGTCGCCTTGGGCGGGTACATGGCGGAAAAACTCAGGTTCGGCGTCACGACCGACGGCGTGGCCTCCGATTTCGCAAACGCGACGACCATCGCCCACAACATGGTTTGGAGATATGGGATGGGCGAAAAGGGATTTGTCGGAGATTACACCCGCATCCCGAAAGAACAGCTTTCCGAGGCGCTCAAAGAACGCCTTAACGCCGCCACCCAAAGACTTCTCCAACAATCAACGGAAGAAGTCGAGATGACGTTAAAAACCGAATCGGTGATTCTGGAGCGTTTCGCGCAGGAGCTTCTCAAGCGCGACGAACTCGATTACGATGAAATCGTGGCCATTTTCCAGGAATACGGAAAGCCACCCAAGTCTCTTCCCTCTAATTCCGAGGTCTCACAGCCCAAAACAGAGCCGGTGCTTCCCGTCATCGCCACTCATGAGACCCCAAGTCCTAATGAATCTTTAAAGCCGTTAGAATAAACTGAACTCCGATCGCGGCCAGCATAAGACCCATTAAGCGCGTAATGATATTGAGGATCGTCGGCCCCAGACGTTTGGCTCCGGAACCCGAAAAAGTCAAAATCAAATAAGACAAGGCGGCAACCGCGGCTATGGTCAAATAGAGAATTCCGCGGGTGACCCAGCCGTGCGCGCGGTCAGACAAGACAATCGCGGTCGTAATCGCTCCCGGGCCGGCCAACATGGGAACGGCCAAGGGGGTAATGGCGATGTCTTCTTTCGCCATTCCCTCGCGGGTTTCTTCTTCGGTTTCTTGCAAGGGAGAGCGCTTGGCGCGAAGCATGTCCAGAGCGGAAAGAAGGACGATCAAGCCGCCCGCGACCTGAAAAGCGGGCAAGGTAACTCCAAAGAGGCTAAAAATTTGACTTCCTAAAAGAGCGAAGGCCGTTAAAATCAGCCAACAAACAATACAGGCCGTTTTAGCGGTGTGTCGGCGATCACGAGAATCTAACTTTTCCGTCATCGCCAAAAACGCCGGAATCGCGGCGAAAGGATCGACAATCGCAAATAGCGATCCGAAAGTTAAAAGAAAATATCCAAGCATTTCACGATTGTATCAAAACGCCATGACAATTGAGGTTCCCGTCAGATAGACATTGTCCAAACGGTAGCCGGGGATACTCGCATAGGTATAAGCGCTGGTCGCGATGCCGTGCAAATTCCAATAAGAGTATTCGAGCTTAAACCAAAAATGATCGCTGATCTGCCAATCAATCGCGGCGGTATATTTATCCATGACGGAAGTCGCATAACCGTTTGCGGGATTAATCGCGGTCACCGAGGGATATAAGGTGTCGTTGAGCGTCTGGTTATCCAAGAGGTCTTCCACCGGGCCTCTTCGATACATCTGGTTATAGACAAGAACGCCCATGACGTCTTTCCCAAATTTAGGATGGCGAATCAGAGGAGCCGAGGCCTGGACGAAATAACCGTAATTTTCCTCGGCACTTTCTCCCAATAGAGAAGTGCAGCCATTGGCCGTCCCCGCAGACGGACACGGAGAACCGGAGGCCTGAAGATAATTCCCATTGGCCTCCAGCGGAGCCATAAACTGGGTATAGCTGTAAATGCCTTGCCCGGAAAAATTAAGCCCGAGATAATCGAAACTCCAGTCCACTGAGTAAATTTGATAATTTAAATTTCCTTCCAGATTGTATTGCCCCTCCATCCCCGACAAATCCATCGTCACGCCCTTGAGATTGGAAGCCCCTTCCGGGAAAGGCCAGGGGAAACGCAAATCTCCCAAGGCCCAGACCAAACGCGCGCCAACCGATTTTTGATTATTGTTATCGGCCAAATTATTATCCTGATGGCCAAAATCGATATTAGTCCCATTGCCGGGAATGGGAGGAACTCCAAGATTTCCGGTATTTGGAAAAGT
The DNA here is from genome assembly GCA_021819565.1 of bacterium. Taxonomy (GTDB): domain Bacteria; phylum Elusimicrobiota; class Elusimicrobia; order UBA1565; family UBA9628; genus JAKAQV01. The sequence goes on from JAKAQV010000124.1 coordinate 2,125, forward strand.
GCGCAGGCGATTATTAGATTCTCCCAAGCCGTTGACCACGTACAAAGTAATCTCATCTGGAATCAGAGGGTTTTTAATAGGAGGATAGAAACTCGTCCGCGCCCCGATATCGGTGTATCCAAGACTGACCGGAGGAGTCGGGGAATTGGCGCGCACGACAAAGCCGGGGTTTTCGGGGGAAACCATGGACAGCGGCTGCGTGATGGTCAGATACTGTTCCGGACGATAAAGCTCGTTATAACGTCCAAAGGGAACGATGAATTTTCCCAGCTGAAAATCCCAGTTTTGAATCTTTTGATAGCTGAAATTGAGCTGATTGAGCTGAATCGAGCCTTGTCCCGTCGTCGGCATATGCCATTCGGCCACGATGGGAACGCTGTCGACAATCGGCCCATTAAAACCCGCGTACATTCCCCCCATGTAGACATCGTCTTGAACCTGCGTTTCATAACCGGGATAACGGGGACCGATATTAATCCAATTGAGGGCCATGCTTCCCGTGGGGCGCAAACGCGAAAAATGCGCAAGAAAACTATCGGCCATGTCCCAGTTGGAACCCGAGGCCGGTCCCGTTGAGAGGTCCGCTGAAAAACCGCTCGCTTGAGCCTTTAATGCGAGGCCAAAAATCAATAAAAAAGCGCAAAGAGTTGTTTCTTGACAGCGGAAGCGAAAAGAGTTACCATGAAAGCGTCGCATCGGTTTAAATCTTATCAAACAAACAGGGAGAAGAGTTCAATGGCTCATGTCATCAACGAAGCCTGCTTAGGGGAAGTTTACGCTTCATGCGTCGATGTCTGTCCGGTTGAGTGCATTCATCCGGGAGATTACAAGGGTCAGCCGTTCATGATCATTGATCCAGAGGTCTGCATTGACTGCGGAGTCTGCCTCCCGGAATGCCCCATCGGCGCGATTGTCGGTTCAGTGGATGAGTCTCCCGAATGGGCCAAGGTTAACGCGGAACTGGCTCCCACGTTTAAAAATAATCCGAAAACGACGCCGCGGCCGGCCAACGATCCGCCCAGGAAAGCCACTAATAAGCTGGTCAAATAGTTTTTGATTGATCTCTATAAAAAGGCTAGCCGGCTGTTGGGGCTCGGCGTTTTTTTGTTTTTTTCCGCGCCGCGAGCCCAGGCTATGAGTTACACCTATCTGTGCCGGGCCCCGCTAGACTGGAAAGGAGCCGTTCTCTCGGGCCTTCAAGCCATTCCCTTTGAAGACGGGCTTTTTAAAACCAGCGCGAGTTCTTCTGTTTTTTTGTCCCGGGTTATCTCATCTCCGATTCCCTTTGATCAGTTGGTAGGATCTTGGAACGCGGAAGTGCCCATTCACAATTCTCTGCGGATGGAGGCGCGCGTTCAAATAGACAATCACTGGACGCCTTGGTTTATTCTTGGAACCCAAAAAGGATCCCTTTTCTTCTCGCATAAAAGCGAAAAGAAATCTTCTATCGCCTTTGTCGATATCGACACGCTGAAACTCAAAAAAAGCGCTCGCATTTTTCAATACCGCGTTTTATTTTCGTCTCCTAAAAAACCGACAATTCTAAAACTTCTCGCGATTAACGTCTCAAACCCGGAAGGATACCGCAAAAAACCGCTTCCATTTAAGCCCGGCCCCTGGGTTCGGGAGCTTAAGGTTCAAGCCCGCTCTCAAATGCAGGAAGAAAAAAAATATCGGCGCAATGTTTGCAGCCCCACTTCCCTGGGAATGGCGCTTGACTATTGGAAAATTCGCATTAAAACGGCGAAAATCGCCGAAGCAGTGCGGGATCAAACAACGCTTAATTTTGGAGACTGGACGTTTAACACCGCTTTTGCCGGCTCCTGGGGGCTTCTGTCTTATGTTTCACGCTTTAACGACTTAAGAGAAGTCGAGGAAGAAATCGCAAAAGGACGGCCCGTCATCGCCAGCGTTTCTTTTAAGACCGGAGAAATGCCCCGCGCCCCCATTCAAAAAACGGCAGGACACCTGCTTGTCATCATAGGATTTACAAAAACGGGAGACGTCATCGTCAATGATCCCGCCGCGCCTAACGTCTCTTCAGTCAGACGGGTCTATCCCAGGGCTTCTTTTGATAAGGCCTGGAGAATCAACAAAAGAGGCCTGGTTTATCTCCTGAGTCCCCTTCAAGGCCTCTCGGCCATCATCGGCGTTCCCGTTTCAAACCTGATGTCAAAACCCGTTCCCAAAATAAAAGTAAAGCTCGACGATCCTTTGCACTTATCTCAGCTTCTTTACGGCGAGAAAATAACCATTTTAGAAGCCAAAGGCCAATGGGTTAAAATCGCGGCTGATGAACAAATGGATTTTCGGCAAGGACATTGGCAAGGCTATCATGGGTGGATTCAAGCAAAAGACATTTCCTTTGCCTTTAATCCGGCGCCGAATTCCGTCGTTAGAATCAGACAAGCCATTTTGCACCGCGGCCAAGAATTTCTCAACCTATCAGTTGGCACCAGGCTTAAGAAACTTGGGAACAACGGCAGCCTTTCCATTGTTCAACTTCCGGACGGCACAACCGCCGAGATTGATTCCAGCGCTCTTTATCCTTCTCAAAACGCAATCGACGCCCAAAGCCGAGCGGAAATTATTCGAACGGCCGAGCTTTTTCTTGGAACCAGCTATTACTGGGGCGGCAGGTCCGGAGTTCAACCCGATCTCTCCATCGGGGTCGATTGCTCGGGACTGGTTAACCTCGCCTACCGGGTCATTGGAATCGATATCCCCAGGGATTCTTTCGCGCAAAAGCTCAAAAGTCTTCCCATGAAAAACACGGATCTCAAAATAGGCGATCTTATTTTCTTAACCGATCCTAAAAACAAGAAACGCATCAGCCATGTCATGATTTACACGGGCGGAGATGGATTTATCGAAAGCCGAAAATCATCCGGACAGGTTATGCGTTCCTCGTTTAAAGAGAGATTCGGTCTTCCCTTAAGCGAAATCGCCTCAGGTTCCGAAGTCAAGGATTACTCCTACCCCAAGCCCAAGAAAAGATTTATTTATTTTGGCTCTTATTTTGAACAACCTCATCTAAATTAATTCCAAGCAGCGGCCACCTGGAATTTTCATACCGGGCAAAATATTCCAAGGCTGGAACGTCTTTAACGACGCTGTTAAAAGCCGCGTGGCGAATATAGGTCTGCCCCCCCTTCTGGATGATAAACACTTGATGGGAAATTAAAACCGGCTTATCCGAGCGGTCGGCGCGGACAAGATTGGCGATAGTTCCGGACGGAATTTCCGCCAAGCGATCCTCAAAATCGCGGATTGGCAGATAGGGAATTTGAGCTTCCTCATCCGGCATCGATTCTCCGATCTCGCGCAAATTGTGAAGTAAATTCTCTTTCTCCTGAGGCGACATCTTTGGAAAGCCTTCAATATCCGACATTTGTTTCTCCTGATACCACTTCGACTTGGATATCCACTTTGAGGCCACCTCGATATCCGGCCCGGCAATGCGGGCGGTGATGTCTTTGATAAACCCGGCGGCAATATTATTGGGAATCCAATCAACGGAAGGAAAATGATTTCGTGTCTGATAAGAGACGACCCCGCCTTTATAGCGAATGCGCTTTAGAATTTTCTTGGCTTCTTCGAGATTCTTCGCTAGAGACAAAGCCATCGTTTCTTCGACAAAGGTCGTGCAGTCGACCGCCGA
>JAKAQV010000125.1 GCA_021819565.1 bacterium
ATCTAGAACTTTGGGATCCCCAAAAAGACCCGACCCTTGAAAAAAAATACTCCAGCGAAAACTATCCCGAGGGAAAAGCCGCGGCGAAAAAAGAAATTTTTCTTAGAGGAAACCTCAGCGTTCCGCCAAAAATTCCCCTCATCGGAATAGTCTCTCGCCTGGACCGACAAAAAGGTTTAGACATCGCCCTAGAAGCCTTGAAGGACAATATCGAGAATATCGCCCTTGCGGTCATTGGGACCGGAGATCCGGCTCTTGAAAAAGCTTTTTCCGATTTCGCCCAAAAATTTCCGCGGCGCGTTTATTTTCATTCCCGTTTTGACGAAGCCTTTGCCCATCAAATTTACGCGGGTTCGGATATTTTTTTGATGCCCTCTCGCTTTGAGCCCTGCGGACTGGGACAGATGATCGCGATGAGATACGGTTCGGTTCCGGTCGCCAGTCGCACCGGCGGGCTTGCCGACACCGTTTTTGAATCATCCGGGAACAAAAAAAACGGCTTTCTCTCTGAGCCCGGGAACGTTCAAGACCTCAAAGACGCGCTTGGCCGCGCGCTCAAGGCTTATGCCGAGCCTTCCTGGAAAGAACTGGTCCTCGCCGGAATGAACAAGGATTTTTCTTGGGAAAAATCCGCCAAGGATTATCTGAAGCTCTACCAATTAGCCCGAAACTTAAACGCCGGCGTCAAAACTTTCTAATTGCCGTGGGACAAAGATTTCAGTTTTTCCCTCAAGCCGCCCTGGGCTTTGCGGGGAAGCGTTGCGGCGGATTTTAGCGCCCCCAAAGCCCCGACGGTTTTTTGGAGAGTCTTAAAAAACGCCACGCAGGGCCTGCAGTCTTTGAAATGAGATTTAATTTTAGCGAGAGTCTTGGGGTCCAAAGAACCGTCAATATAATCGGACATTTTGCGGGAAAGGCTTTTGCAATGAGGTTCTTTCATTTCACCTTTTCCTTAAACTCCTCTTCAAAGCGTTCCCTTAAGTAGATGCGCCCGCGGTGAAGCCGCGATTTGACCGCGGGGATGCTGAGCTTTAAAATCTTCGCCGTTTCTTCCGCCGAAAGGCCTTCAATGTCGCGCAAGGTTACGACCAGCCGGTAATCGGAAGGAAGCTCGGACAAGGCCTTAACCACCGCCTCCTGCAATTCTTTTTTTCTTGAAACTTCCTCGGGGTTGGGAAACCAGTCCTTAAACTCCCACGGAACCTCATTTTCGTCCGTCCGATGGCGATCTAAAATAGAGACGACCGGTTCCCGCTTTTTCTTGCGAAAGCGCACCCAGCAAAGGTTCGCCGCGATCCGGTAAAGCCAGGTTCCCAAATTCGAGCGGTTTTTAAATCCCTTGATATTTTTAAACGCCGAGAGAAATGTCTCCTGATAAACATCTTCGGCGTCCGACGGCATTCCGGCGCAAACATGATGGGCGAGGCTAAAAATTTTATTTTCGTAATTGCGGATTAACTGGGAAAAAGCCTCCACATCGCCGGCTTTACTTCTCTCGATTAACTCCGACTCTTTCATCGGAAATTACGCCTTGACCAAGGAAGGGCTGTCAAAATTTTTGAGCAGATGGCGGGAAATCACCAGTTGCTGGATTTGTGAAGAGCCCTCTCCGATTTGATAGAGTTTTGAATCCCTAAAAAACCGCTGAACCGGGCATCCAAGCAAGGAGCCTTCCGGGCCAATCAAGTCTAAAATCTCGCTGGTGGCGCGAACGGCCAAATCGCCGCTGATGAGTTTGGCCATCGAAGCTTCTTGGGAATAGGGGCATTTTTGATCCATTAAAAACGCGGCGCGCCAGGTTAAAAGCCGGGCCGCATCCACTTCAGAGGCGATCTGAGCCAAGATTCTTTGAGCGTAGGTCAGTCCCGGATTTTCAGGAGTGATTCCGTAATCGGCTTGCCTCTCTTTGACCCAGCCAATTCCCTCTTCCAAGGCCGCGCGCGCAATTCCCACCGAAATCGCCGAAATAGCGACCCGCCCGCCGTCTAAAACCACCATCGCGTCCCGAAAGGCGCGGCCCGCTTTTCCAATGACGGCTTCTTTGGGGAGTTTCAAATTGTGGAGATGGAGTTGCGCGGTATCAGACGATCGAAGCCCCATCTTCTTTTCTATTTTTCCGATGTTCAGCCCGGGAGTCCCTTTTTCCACGACAAAAGCGGTTAAACCTTCCCGGCCGTTTTCGGTAAACTCAGCGGAGGTCTTGGCAAAAATCACATAGATGCCAGCGACCGAACCCTGGGTGGTAAAGGTCTTAGACCCGTTGAGAACCCAATAAACCCCGTCAAACTCGGCCCGGGTCTGAATCGAGGCCGCATCCGAGCCCGCGCCCGGTTCGGTTAAAGCCCAGGCTCCCAGGTCTTGGCCCGAGGCCAAGCGCGGAATATAGCGCAGGCGCTGTTCTTCGCTTCCGTGCAAATAAATTTGGCTGGAACAAAGCCCGTTATGGGACTCGATGGTGAGCGCAATAGAGGCGTCTACCCGGCCCAATTCTTCCAAGATAATACAGAGCCCCAGCTCATCTTCTCCCAGCCCGCCGTATTTTTTGGAAAATGGAATGCCCCAGAAGCCCATTTCTTTAAGCAGCGGAACGGTCTCCCAGGAAAATTCTTCTTTTTGATCGCGCAGCGCGGCCTTGGGCGCAAGCTTCTCATCGCAGAACTGCCGAACGCGCTTTTGAAGTTCCAGATGATGCGGGGTTAAATTGAAATCCATAAACTCATTTTACAAGTTTTTCGGGCTTTGGACCCTCAGGTTTTAGAGCGGCGCAGTAAACTCCCAATAAGATAAGGATTCCGCCCAAGAGACTGCCCCAGTTCAGAGCCTCTCGCAAAAGGAAAACTCCGAAGAGAACTCCTAAAAGGGGCTGGACAAAAATAAAATAAGCCAGCATCGAAGCTGAAACCCGCTCCATCGCCAGATTCCAGGTCAAAACTCCGGCGAAAGACACGCCCAAGGACAGATAAAGGACAAAGAGAAAGCTGGGGCCGGGAATGGGAAGTCTTAAAACCGCGAACTTCTCAATTCCGGCAAAGAAAAGAAGCGGAAAAATAGCCAAGAAAGAAGTCAGAGCGGTCAAGCTCAAGGCGTCTATTTTTTTAAGGAGAGGTTTTCCAAGCACGGTATAGAGAGCGAATAAAATCCCTTGAAGACACAAAAATCCGTCCCCCAAGTAAGAGCCGCGGGAAAAATCAAACAGCTGGGTTAAAGAACTGCCCTGGGAAACAATTAAAAAGGACCCCAATAAACTAACGCAAAGCGCGAATATTTTGAGGGCGGAGAGTTCCTCATCCAAGAAAATAGCCGCTAAAAAGATAAGGGCCACTGGTTCTAAGGCCATCAGAAGCGCGGCGTGGGTTGCGCTGGAAAGTTTTTGTCCCCACGCTCCGAATACAAGAGGGGCGTCATAACCGATAGCGGCAATCAAAAAAATTCTTCCCCAATCCTTGAGATTCAGAGGGTTCTTTCTTAGAGCCCGAACGCAAAAAGGGAAAAAAAGAGGCCCCGCAATCACCACCCGCCAAAACACCACCGCAAAAGGAGAAAGATTTTTTAAGGCGTAGGCGGTGGCCAAAAAAGAAGCCCCGCCCAAGCTATTCGTCAAGAGAAGCAGAAGAAAAGAGCCGAGGTCCATACCCCAAGCTCAGAGAGGCAAGCGCGAAATGGAAGGCAAATCAATCCCGTGGGCCTTGGCCGCCGCGCGGATAGGCTCTTCGTAGAGAATATTTCCATCTCGGTCCATGGCATTGAGAAGAACGTGGGTTACCGCCGCGGGGATATCAGGCATATATCCAAAAAGAACCGGAATAATTAATTCCGCCGCTATTTTTGCGCCTTCCTCCTTTCCCAAGCCTGCAATTAAAGATTTTCTTAAATCCCACGCAAATCCCATCCACGCCAGCCCTTGCTGGTGAATTTCGTCTTGAGAGTTGAATTGATAATCATTTTCCCCGTTTCTAATCCAATCCGGGCTTTGTTTTTTCAAAAATCCCTCTCCGATTAAGGGCGTATCGAGCATAAACATGGACACAATATCGCCCCAGCCCTCGCCCAGCCCCTCATTGGGCATGATTCCGGCGGGGTGATCTAAAACCGGGAGCTTGTAATGATAGGAAAAATAGGCCCGCGCGCGCTTAAGCATATTCATAAAAAAACCGGCGGGCGGATTGTGAATCATGTCATCGGCCTTATGGGTCATTTCATGGAACAAAATGCCTATTTTTCCGGTGTCGGAATATTCCTCGCTTGCGCGATCGGAATGAATATCCCCGCTTTCGGAGCTGTACCAGGCGTTTCCAGATTCAGGAGAATTGACCCGAATGGTCGTGCGATAATCCAGGCGATGATCGGAGTTTAAAATGCCGCGCAGCCACGCGCGATGCCGGGAATCGGCCACATAGGCGTTGACCTGGTTGACCATCAAAGGATCTGTCCCCTCCGGCTCAAAAACCACGACATTATCCAAACCTTGGTGAATGCGCGCCGAAACTTCAATGGGCTCCCCATTTTCATTGACCACTTCGGTAAAAAGGCCGGACAATTTCGCCTTAACGGTCGCTTCGCTATCCCGGATATCGGCGGAGAAACGCCCGTTTTCATCGCTGGTATATTCCCGCCCGTCGATCGTCAGATGAAGATAGGGGATAGGCTGCGGAGATAAAACCATTTTCCCCTCCGGCCGCCGGTCGTCTGATTCCGCCCGGGCCAAAACCTGGCCTTCGGCCTTCCGCGCCGACATCAAACCCAGGGGAGACATCTGATTTCCGCCCTTGGGCGCCGCTAGGGGGCGCAAGCGATCGGCAATATCCGGCGGCAGCCCCAGAGAATTGGAACTTCCGTCATTATCCCAGATAAAAATATCTCCGCTAAATAAATCGGCCGCGATGGTCACGGGAAGGCCCTTTTTTCGGTAGAGATTCACCGCGCGCCAACGCCCATGGCGCTCAATGACCGTTCTTCCCAAAAAGCGAATCAAGGTCTCGGGAGAATCCGCAAAACGCGCGCGAACCGCCTCGTTTAAATCCTGGTCTCTTAAAATAGGTTTTTGGGGCAACTCAATTCCCGAATAGATGTTTGAATGAAGCGAAACCAAGAAAGGGCGGCCTTTGACCACCTTAATTGTCGCCGCGACATAGGATCCCCAGATAGGCAAGGAAATTAAAGAGCCGCCCGGAGTCTTTACATCTTTTTTTTGGCGAAAATAAGCGTAGAGAGTGTCCGCCCGGTTGGAAGAGCCGGGATGGGCGGTCACATAAACCGTGGATAAATCCAGACTGGAAACTCCCAAGCGGGATTTTTGAAGATCTATTTTTTCCCGCAACACCTTTTCAACCGCGAATTCATCCTTGGGATTAATATGGAGTTCGATGGGGTTCTTGAGAAATCCGTCCGCATCTTCCCCGTCCCATAAATTTCGGTGGACCACGCTCTGCGGTAAAGAATCAGCCTCCAAATCCATCGCTTCAGAAAGCGCTGGAGGCAAGTCTAAGGGTTTAGGCAAACTGAGGGGCAAAAGACTCCCGGAATATTTAAAGCCGCCCCAAAAGCGGTTAAAGATAGAGTTTTGTTTTTTAATTTTTGAAATTTTAGAAAAGAAAATTTTTAAAGCGCGCTTTCGGCCCAAAGAAGAGGAAATCCCTTGGGGAATTTTCTCGCGAACAGCGGCGGGTTCTACAA
>JAKAQV010000126.1 GCA_021819565.1 bacterium
ATATCAGACAATTCACTTCCTTGTCCCGCCGGACAAGAAAATCTTAAAGGGCTGGCACCAGGAGCTTAAAGTCATGAAAGATAAAGACGAGTTTGTCCCGCCGGACAAGAAAATCTTAAAGTGCCGGCGCAAGCAAGCGGTTAATTTCTCTTTCGCTAATGATAAGGGTCCCACCCGGCCCCTTGACGAAATATTTTTTTCCTGCTATCATTTAACTGACCGGTTGGTTAATGAATGCTTGTTTGGACGGAGACTTCGTGGCGAGAAAACCAGATCCAAAAACGCGGGAAAAAATCTTAAACGAGGCGGAGCATCTCATCCACCTCCGGGGATATCATCTGACCACGATGGAAGATATCGCCGCGCGCTGTAAGATGACCAAGGCGAACCTCTTTTATCACTTTCCATCGAAAGAAAATATCGGGCTTTCCGTTCTGGACGCGAAAATCGCGGACTATCAAAAACGCCGCATTGAGCCCCTCTGTTCTGGGGAAAACATTGTTAAGGCCCTTGATAAGCTTTTCGAGGGGGCGGCGGAGCATTACGAGAAAAATGGTTGCCGGGCTGGGTGCTTGGTGGCTAATATCGCCCTTGAGATGAGCGATGTCAATTCTCTTTTCCGGGAAAAAGCGAGCGCGTTTTTTTCCGCATGGAGCGAAAATTTATCACGGAGTTTTGCCTGCGCCCAAAAAAAGGGGCTGTTGAGAGACGATTTATCTCCCCGCGCCTTGGCCGAGGCGATTATTTCTCTCTACGAGGGCGCGGTCATGTTGGCCAGAACCCATAAAGATCCGATCGTTTTCAGGCGAATGGGAAAGCTGGCGAGAATCATTTTGACGCAAAAAAGTCGTATAAGGGAGGGTTAAACACCATGGGACCGAAAACACCCTGCGGCTGCTAAATCCGCGCTCAAAGGGGCCTGGAAAACGTTTCCGGGCCCCTTTTTTCTTTGTCAATGAGCCCGCCAAAGGTCTATCGTTTGAAATTGAAAGAACCCTGGAGCGTCTATGTTTTGCGCTGCGGGGACCGAACGCTCTATACCGGGATTTCTAAAGACGTTCAAGCCCGGATAAAAGCGCATCGCCAGGGAAAAGGCGCGGCTTACACGCGCGGTCGCGGGCCGCTGAGATTGCTTTACGAGGAACGGGGGCTCACCTTGTCTCAAGCCCTGATTCGAGAAGCCCAAATTAAGAAATTGACGCGCGCTCAAAAAGAAAAATTGATCAAGCGCAAGGGCGGACAAAGGCCAAGCCGTAAAAGGGTATGATTAAATCATGAGTTCCTATCAGCTGGATTTTAATCCCGATGTTTTGCCCATCTTTTTGGCGGTCGCCGATTCTCAGAAAATTTCCGCCGCAGCCAAAGCCGTCCATTTGTCTCAGCCCGCGGTTACCGCGCGCATCCGCAATTTAGAGCGGCAATTAGGCGTTCCACTGTTGACGCGTTCGACCTTGGGCGTTCGCTTGACATCGGCGGGGCGGGTTTTTTACGAGCGCGCCAAAAAAATTTATGGGCTGATGGACGAGGCCGCTTTTGAGGCGCAAAAATCGCGTTCTCCAAAAGGCAAATTAATTCTCTCCGCCAGCACGACGATCGCTTCCCATATTTTGCCGGCAATTTTTTCCAAATTCAAGCAAAGAAATCCCGGATTGTCTTTTGTTCTCCATGTCGGAAATACCGAAGAGGTCTTGGAAGAGGTCAAGCAAGGGACGGTGGCCCTGGGTTTAGTCGAAGGCCATGGGCGCGCCTCGGCCGTGGCGCTTAAGCCTTTTCTGGAAGACCAAATTGTCTTGGCCGGGCCGGCTTCATCGCCTTTTCGCCCGCGCAAGGCCAAAGATTTGTTTCAATGCCCGCTTTTGGCGCGCGAGCCGGGAAGCGGAACTCGCTCGGTGGTTGAGCGTTCCTTAAGAAAAGCGGGTTTTCCCATCCGGCGTTTTTCTTATGCGGCGGAACTGGGAAGCACGGAAGCGATCAAATCTGCGGTTTCATCCGGTCTTGGCTTCGCTTTTATGTCCCGTTGGGCGATTCAAAATGAACTCGAACTTAGGCAGTTGGCGATTTTTCCGCTCAGCGATATTAAAATTAAGCGCCTTTTTTATTGGGTCGTCCCTTCCGGGGGAATGCCGGATATTTATTCGGAATTTTTCTACTTTGCCCGAAAAAATATTCCCGTTTTTCCGAACTAATCAATTTCGTTTCTGGCGCTTTCGCTCAATTAAGCCCATAAGAAAAACTGATAACCCATCAGATAAATAATCTTTCTTTTGTTTGAATTTTCGCATATGATGGATATATGCGGTATCTGGCGAGACAAATTTTTCGGGGGGCCTTGGCTCTTTCAATTGTGTCTTTGCTCATCTATTTAGAATTGCCGGTCAGGGCTTCTTCGGAAAATATCATCCGGCATCCGAAGAATTTCTGGGCGCTCAAGGGTCAAAGGCTATTTAACGAGACCCCGCGATTCCTTAAGGAATATAACCACAGCTCTCTTTCCTGTTCCAGCTGTCATCTGCGCGGAGGGCAAAAGCCCTTTGGGGCGTCCTTGATCGGCGTTTACAATCGCTATCCCCGCTATCAGGCGCGGGCCGGGCGCGTGGTCACTCTTCCGGAGCGAATCAACGGATGCTTTGTCCGTAGTTTGAGCGGAAAACCCTTGCCTCTAAAGGGAAATGAGATGAAAGCTTTTATGGCTTACCTTCAGTGGCTGTCGAAAGATGTCCCGGCCGGGAAAAAAGCCCCGGGCTTTGGCATCAAGAAAATCAAGGGGATTTTTAAAACTAACTTATCGCGCGGAAAAACTCTTTACGCCGTTCGTTGCGCTCGCTGCCATGGCCGCAACGGAGAGGGCGTCTTTAGGGGCGATGGCCGCGCCCTGGTTCCGCCGGTCTGGGGTAAAAAATCATTTAATATAGGGGCGGGGATGGCGCGCTTAAGCGTTGCGGCGGCATTTATCAAATGGAATATGCCCCGATGGCAAGGGGGCAGTTTGTCTTCCCAACAAAGTTACGATATAGCGGATTACCTGATTCATCAGCCCCGGCCTGATTTTGCGGGAAAAAATAAGGACTGGCCCAAAGGCGGAAAGCCCGCCGACGCCAGATATTAATCGTGGTTAAATCAAAAGGAGAGAAAAATGAAAAAAGTAAAAATCGGAAAATGGACCTGGGCGGCGTTGATGGCAATGGCGTTCTTGGCGGTTTCTTGGGTTCATCGCGGTTATGCTCAGGGAAATTTCCAGGGAGCCCAGGCGACAAAGCCCATGTATAAGGCGATTTTTCAACTCGATTCCGCCGCCCCTTCGACGATGAAAAAGACTCTCAATAACATCAAAAACGCTCTTGGGGATCCGCGCCTTCAGGGCAAGGTTAAAATCGAGCTGATTGCCAATAGCATGGGCTATAAGGTTTATCTCAAGGGCAATGGTTTTGAGAAACTTTTGCGCCAACTTCAGGCTCAGGGAGTTATCTTGGCCCAATGTTCCAACACCTTGCGCGAGCTTAAAATCGACAAAAAAACTCTTTACCCGTTTATTTCCTTTGTTCCGTCCGCGGCGGGCGAAATCATCATTCGAGAGGGAAATGGCTGGGCTTACGTCCATCCATCCTGATTCCGTAACTGGAGAAATCAAATGAGAAAAATGAGACCCTTTGTCTTGGCCCTGGCCGCTTTTTTATCCGCGGGGCCGGTTTTGGCTCAGTCTCGCAATCTTGAGCCTATCCCCGCGCATCGCGATTCCGACCTCAGGGTCTTTTTTTCTAACGGAAAGAATCTTTCGGGCATTGCGGCCTTAAAACAAATGCAAAAAGGGGTTGATTTCTCCCTTTGGATCGCGGGAAATCAATTTTTCGCGATGCCGGAAGTTTTGGGCCGCTTTCAAAAGGCGCATCCTGAAATTAAATCAATCGGTCTTATCACCTTGCCCCCCGGCAAGATCGCCCGCGCGATTTTAAAGGGGGGCTGGACTTATCAAGGGCGCAATTTCCGGCTGCGCCCCGATCTTTACACGACGGTTGATATCGCGCATTTAAAAGACCTTAAAAAGGCGGGGTTGGTCAGCCGATACTTCATTTATCTCCACAATCAGCTGGCTTTGATGGTGGCCAAGGGAAATCCCAAGCATATTCGCGGAATTGCCGATCTTGCCCGCCCTCATTTGCGCATTTTCCTTCCCAATCCCGTGACCGAAGGGATTATGAGCGTCTACGGCGAAGATGTTCTCAAGAATCATCATCTTTGGAAGAAACTTACGGCGGGAAAGATCTGCGCCGGTTGCTTTGGCGCGCCGAATGTTTATTTCACGCGCGTTCATCACCGGGAAATTCCCAAGGCCATTAACGCCGGCCGGGCGGACGTGGGACTGGTCTGGGCGACGGAGAACGTTCATGCCGCTAAAAAAGGCTACTCCGTTCAAGGGGTCAGTCTTCCGGTTCAAGACAGTCTTAAAAATAAGGTCAATTACATCGCCAGTATTCTCAAAAATGGAAATCATCGGCACAACGCCCAAATCTATGCCGCGTTTCTAAAGACCAAAGAGGCCCAAACGGCTTATGCCGATTACGGTTTTGCCGAGGCCTCCGGCGCCGACTTTACAATGCGCCCGATTCCCTGACAAGAGTTTCTAATTCCGCCGTCTGTCATCCGGATTTTACTTGTCCGTCGTCCCCCTGGGACGAGCGAAATTGATATGATGGAAAGAGCTTTGAAGACTTAAGTGAAAAAAACTCTTCCCTCAAAGAAATCCCCGGATTTTTCTCCTGGAGAGATATTTTTAAATCGGGATCTCAGTTGGCTTGATTTTAACGAAAGGGTTCTTTCCGAGGCCGCCGATCCTTCCGTTCCGGCCCTTGAACGCCTGCGCTTTTGCGCCATCGTCAGCTCCAACTTGGACGAATTTTTCATGGTGCGAGTCGCGGAAATCGCGCGCCTGGCCCGCCGTTATCCCAATCGCAAGTTTCCCGATGGGCTGACCGCCGCCAATTTGCTCATTCAGATCCGCGAACGGGTTTTGCGGCAGAAATCTCGCCAGGCCGTCATTCTCGATGAGATTCTTCAGGAATTAAAGCGGCATGGGATTTCTATTTACAATCACTTGGAGGCCCATCGCGCTTTGGATGCCGAGATTCGCAAGGGCCTTCCCGAAATCAGCGTTGTCATGCGAAGGTCCCGGGATCCTTTTCCGCATTTGAAAAGCGATTGCCTGCATGTCTTCGTGCGGTTTCCCGGAGAATACGCGATTTTAACCATCGGAGACCGCGAGAAAAGGCTTGTTCCGCTCTCGGCTCGAAAAAAATCCTTGCGTTTTGCCCTGGCCGAAAGATGGCTTTGCGTCAAAGCCCCCGAGCTTTTCCCGGAAAAGAAAGTCCTGGAGGCGTTTTCCTTTAAAATCCTTCGCGAAGCCGATTTGTGGTATCGGCCAGACGATGAGGAGTCGCTGGAATATCAGATCGAAGAAGCGGTTAAAAAGCGTTCCTCGGCGAAAATTGTACGCTTGGAAATAGATGCCGCGGCCTACACCGAGGGCTCTTTGTTTTTGGGAACGGCCTTGGGCCTTGATTTGGCGGCTCTCTACCGTTTTGATTTGCCGCTGGATTTGAGGGCTTTAACCCAGATTTATCATGCTCCCGGCAGAT
>JAKAQV010000127.1 GCA_021819565.1 bacterium
AATAAAGGCCATTTGCCCGAGGCTTTGAGAGAGTTTGCCGATAAAGACGCTGGTGTTTTTTATTTCGGAAGAAAGTTCGCTTCCCAAAAAAGGCGGGCGGACAAATTCTCCGGCGACGGTAGCCGATGGAGTGAGATAATTGACCCCGTCGCCCGCGAGTCTGCCTTGAGCCAAGGACAGAAAGCGAACTTTATTCCCGTCTTGGGGCGCCAAGGTAAAACGCCAGGCCCAGGCATTGAGGCTTTGTTCAAGAATCGGAATGGGGAGAATGGCGAGAAAACCCCAAAGACCGAACTCGCGGATATGCGCGAGTATTCTAGCGGGGCCGAGATGATGGATGAGGAAAAAAAGCGTAATCAGCCCGATGATGATGACAAGCCGGTGAAACCAAAGAAGAGCTTTTTTAGAGCTCATCTTTCTGCGGCAACTAAAGCGGGCTCGTCAATAGTTTCGGGGAAGGAATAGGCTTCTCCTCTCCAGGAGACGGATTGGTTTTTCCAGCCATATCCCCAGGCGAAAAAAATGATGATTTCGTTTAAGGGCAACAGGAAAAAAGAGCGCCAGTTTGACTTCACGCCGGAGGCGTCTAAAATCCGCTGCTGCGCCAAAAATTTGGATAAAACGACGGCGGCCATCAACATGAGAGCGTTTGAACTAGGGCCAAAGAGAAATAAAGAGAGAATGAGCAGAGAAAACCCATGGAGAAACAAAAGCCCTAGGTATCCAGAAGCGCGGCAGGTCCGAATCGTGTGGGCCCAGCGAATCTGGTGCTTAAGGTATTTGAGAAACCCTGAATCTTCTGTCACGCATTCGACTAAACAAGAGGCGGCAGCGATTTGAAGCCCAAGGGCTTTGACCGCTTCGCCTAAAACAAAATCATCGGCTAGGTGGCGGGAGAGATACTCAAATCCGCCGATTTTTTCAAAAACCTCTTTGCGAATCAGCATCGCCGCTCCCATCGCAAAACGCATCCCAAAAGAATAAGCCGCCATGGCTTGGGGGAGAAAATAGGCGTTGATGGATAATGCTTCCATCGAGGGCCAGAACTTGCGGCTTTGAGCCCCCTGGTAAAAGGAGGTGACCAGCCCAATTTGGGGGTTTGAAAGGGGTTCGGTCATGCGCTTTAGGAAATCTTTTTGGACTCGGACATCGGAGTCGGCCATCATTAAGAGGGGATATTTAATGAAAGCTTGAGCGGAAGAGACGTTATTGATTTTAGGGTTAAGCCCCTTAAGGGAATTGCCTTGAGAGAAAACAATTTCAATATCTTGTTCCGGAAATTTTTCCTTTATTTTTTGCGCGATCGAAGTGGCGGGGTCATCGGGGTTTGTAATGGTGAGGATGATTTGAAACAGTGGGTAATCAAGAGAACAAAAGCTTTCTAAATTTTCGGCTAGCCCCGGTTCGTTGCCCTTGAGCGGTTTAAGAATGGTAACCGGAGGACAAAAATCAGACTGGGATTTCCTTTTTTTTAGAATGGAAGGGGCAAGAAGAGCCGTTAAAAGAGAAAAGGCGATTGAAAAAACGGCGATTCCGTAGAGAAAGAAGAAAACCACATCAACGGCTGCCGGTTGAGAAATCATTCCAGACTAGACAGCCGCCATGTCTTTTTTTGGGGCTTCGGCTTTGGCGGTTTTTCGATTTCGCAGATACTGGAAAAACTCTTTTCCTTCCCGCAGACGGCGTCTGCGCTCGTTGGGATCTTTGAGCATTCCGGCCAGTATTCTCAAAATGGGTTTCGGGCGGGCATAGAACCGTGAATAAAAGCGCAAGACCGCCTGTTCAATCTCAGAGCTTGAAAGATGCGGATAGTGAAGCGTGCAGGCCTGGGTGCCGTCCGAGCGGGACAAAGCGCTTTCGTCATACCATTTGTTGGCCATCGCTTGGCGATAAAGTTCGGTGCCGGGATAGGGTGCCGACAAGGAGACCTGGATCGTCTTAACGTCGAGTTCGCAGGCGTATTTCATCGTTTCTTCGATAGTGTCCTTGGTCTCGCCGGGAAGGCCCAGAATAAAACAGCCGTGAATATCAATTCCAAGTTTTCGGCAGTTTTTCGTAAATTCCTTGGCGATATCGGTGCGGACGCCTTTTTTGATGTTGTTGAGAATTTGCTGATTGCCGGATTCATATCCGACGAGCAAGAGGCGAAGCCCATTTTCCCTGAATATTTTTAAATATTCATAAGGGATGTTCGCGCGTGAATTGCAAGCCCAGGTAATTCCCAGTTTTTTAAGCCCTTTGGCGATTTCAACGGCGCGAGAGAGATTAGCCGTGAAGGTATCGTCATCAAAGAAAAAATCCTTGACTTGAGGAAACATTTCTTTGGCCCGGGCCATTTCAGCGATAACGCTTTGAGCGGAACGGACGCGATAAAGATGTCCGCTGACGGTTTGGGGCCACAGGCAAAAGCTGCAACGGGCCGGGCAGCCGCGGCCGGTGTAGAGAGAAAGATAGGGGTGTCGCAGATAGCCGTTAAAATAGTTTTCGATGGTTAAATCTCTTTTGTAAACATCGATGACGGAGGGAAGTTCATCCATGTTTTCAATCAGCGGGCGATCGTTGTTGTGAAAGATCGCTCCATTTTTTCGATAACTCATCCCTAAAATATCTTCCCAAGGTTTTCCTTGTGCGATTTCAAGAATGGTATAGTCAAATTCTTCGCGGGCGACAAAGTCGAGATGCGGAGCGGCTTCCAATGACTCTTGGGGCAAAACCGCGACATGGGCGCCGACAAATCCCATGAGCATCTGAGGATAAGTGTCTTTGAGGGCTTTGGCCACTTTAATGTCGCTGTCGAAAGAGGGAGTGGAGGTATGAATGACGCAGAGTTCAAAGCCCTTGGCCCTTTGGATGACTTCGGCTAAACTCAAATCATCGGCGGGAGCGTCGATCAGTTTTGAACTTGGAATCATCGCCGCCGGCTGGGCCAACCAGGTTGGATACCAAAACGAGCGCACCTCCCGAGTGGTTTGATAGCGGGATCCGGCTCCGCCGTCGAATCCTTCAAAAGAAGGTGGATTTAGAAAAAGGGTTCTCATTGTATTCATCGGGATATACCTCTTTATTTAGGCGGCAGACGGAATCAACTTCAGAGCGGCTGTTTCAAGCGAGAAAAGCGTGGCGGTAAAAAATAGGTCGCCTAGGGCCGAGTTTCTTAAAAAGGGAAGGGCGGCGGTATAGCAAGCCAGAAGCCCTGAACTGTTGTGGGGGTAGAGACTTGAAGTCGCCCAAACCCCAAAATTAGTCACGACAAAAAATAGAAGAGAGCTCGTTACGCAGGCTAGGGCGATGGTTTGGGCGTTTCGGCGGCTTTTGAGGAAAAGCCCCAGAGCCGAGACTAAAATGAAGGAAGCGTAGACAAACGGCATGGTTCCGTGAAAGCCCAGAAATAAATCGCTGACAAAAAGCGCCGCCAGGGGGACGGTCAAAGCCAAGGCGGGGGATAAATAAGCTCCGCCCAGAAGCGCGATGGCGGTTAAAGGGGTGACATTGGCCGGATGGGGCAAAAGCCGTGCCACGGCCCCCATTAAAATGATGCTGGCCGTAACTGTGATTGTTTTCTTGTTATTCATATCTTTTCTATTATACCAAATTAATTAACTCCGCATTAAAAGAAGGCTGCCCTCAAAAAGAAGTATTGAAAACGCGGCGAGCGCGATTTGTGAAACCGGATCGGGGGTGACGAGAACGGGCGCGATAAAGCAAAGGAGATAAATCTGCCGCCAATATCCCCGCAAAACCGATTTTTTAAGAAGCCCCGCCCGGTTGAGCCCGTAGAGAATCAAGGGAAATTGAAAAAGAAGTCCGCAGCCGAGCATGAGATGAACGACAAAGCGCAGGTAATGCTCGAGCCCGATCAAGGGTTTAATTTGAGGCGTTCGATAGGATAAAAGAAATTTGAGCGCGGCGGGAACGGCGATGAAAAAAGCGAGACAAGCTCCGACTAAAAAAAGAAGATAAGAGATGGGAATCATCGTCAGAATTCTTTTTTTCCAAGACTCCGAGAGGGCCGGAGCCGCGAAAAGATAGGCTTGGCCTAAAATAAAAGGCAAGGTCAGTATTAGCCCGGCAAAAGCGGAGACCTCAAGCCGGGTGAAGAAGGCTTCGGTCGGGTTCATAAAGACAAGATATCCGACCGGCCTTGCCAAAAATGAGAGAAGGGGGCCTGAAAAATAAAATCCGATGGCGACCCCAACGGAAAGAATGGCGACTGAAATAGTGACTCTTTTTCTCAGTTCATCAAGATGCGACAAAAAAGGCATTGTCGCCTCTGTTTTGACGGGAGCTTCAAGAACCTCTGCGCTCATGGGGCCGGGAATAGGGTCTCTTCTTTTCCTTCAAACCAAGGCAATCGAATGACCTTGATTCCGAGATTTTTAATGAGGGCTTCGGTCTCCTCGTCTGGAATTTTCTGATCATAACCCAAGGCTAGAATGTCCGGCTTTTCCTTTAAAAGCGATTGGGAAAAGCTGTTTTCTTCTCCGACTCGGGCCGAATCGGCGATTTTAAGATCTTTGATCCATTGAAGGCGAATGGCGGACGGGACGGCATTCGCCTTTTTGTTGTGGGTGTCGCTGGACAAAATAACAATCAACTCATCTCCAAGATTTCGCGCTTCCTTAAGCATCTTAAGATGAGCTTTGTGGACGCGGTTAAAGCATCCAGCGGTGAATACTTTGCGCTTGGAGCTCAATGTCTAAGGTTTTGGGAGAGCGTCCTGGGTTTTGGCCGCTTCGATTTTTTTGTCTTCTTCCAGGCCTTCCTTGAGGCCTTGCTTGAACATGTTGACCGCGCGTCCGCATTGCTTGGCGAATTCCGGTATTTTATTGGGGCCAAACAAAATGAGCCCGACAATTAGAATAACTAGAATTTCTCCGAAAGAAAGATCCATAATTCCTCCATCAAGAAGGGGACATCTCCCACTTCTTTTATATATCATATCACGAAATGAAGCGGGCGAACCGTTATTGGGGTGTCGGGGTGGCGGTTTTTTTTCTTTCTGCCTGTTCCAACAAGAAAATGGCGGGCGGAAATGGGCGCGCTTATTATCAGGCTTTGAATTGCCAGGTCTGTCACCGCATTGGAAATGAAGGGGGAGCTCAAAAAGGGCCGGATCTCTCTTTTGTCGGGTTTCGGAAAAGCGCCGACTGGCTTAATCTCTGGCTTAAAAATCCCCAGGCTTGGAAACCGCAAACCCCCATGCCGAATTTCCATCTATCCTCTTCGGCGCGCAAGGCCCTGGTGGAATATTTGTCAAGCCTTAAAGGCCAGGTTTTTGATGGACATCGGCCATGGAATACTCCGGAGATTCGCCGCGATCCTATTTTGCGCGGGCATATAATTTATATTCGGGTTGGTTGCGTAACCTGTCATGGAATTGGCGGCGTTGGCGGTTATCCCGACAACAATGTCGTGGGGGGGCTGATTCCACCGCTCAATTCCGTTTCGCAGTCGTTTACCAAAGAGGAATTGATTCGGAAAATAAAATTGGGCGCGACGCCCCAGAAAGCCAACCCCGAAGGTCCTACGCCGCTTCTTCAGATGCCAGCTTGGGGGCAGGTTTTAAGCGATGGGGAAATTTCCGCGGTCGCCGATTATCTTCTTTCGCT